>DATHXE010000920.1:0-9406 GCA_035459845.1 Tepidisphaeraceae bacterium
GGCGCGAAGCAGGCGATGGTCACGCTCGGGAAGCAGGGCCTGCTGGTATTCGACCAGCACTCGGAGGCGGGGCCGGGCGAGGCGTGGGAGCGGCGGCTCAGGAGCGAGTATTTGCCGGCGCTGACGGACCGGGCGATCGACCCGCTGGGGTGCGGGGACGCGCTGCTGGCGGGGGCGAGCCTGGCGCTGGCGGCGGGCGGATCGGTGCATGCGGCGGCGTACGTGGGGTCGGTGGCGGCGGCGTTCGAAGCGCAACAGGTCGGGAATCAGCCGATCACGCTCGAGGCGCTGCTGTCGGGGATGAGCTGTTCCGAAGACGAACAACCCGGATGGAGGCTGGCATCGTGACGCTCAACTGGCAACGGATGTCGCTCCTATCCGCCCGGTTCGACGAGAACTGCGCCGCGCTGGCAACGCGGGATGCGGCGCTGGCGGCGCGGCTCCGCGCGCACGTGCCGAGCGGGGAGTTCTTGATCGCCGAAGAGCGGGACGAACTGCGGATCGGCAAGATGGCGGACGGAGTCGTTACGCCACTGGTTTATCGGATCAATCCGGCGGGGTCGCGGCAGATTCTGAGCAAGTTGTGCCCGAAGGGGGAGTACGCGGAGCCGGTGCTGGTGGCGGGGCTGGACCAGGGGTGGTTGTGGCAGATGGTATACGAGTTGCCGTGCCGGGTGGCCGTGCGGCCGGGGTATCGGCCGCCGGTGTTTTATCTGGCGCGGTCGGTGGAGCAGTTGTGGCTCGCGTGCCATCTGCACGATTGGCGGGCGCTGCTGGCGGACGCGCGGGTGCACCTGTTCGTGGGGGACGGGTGCGCGGCGGAGATGGAGGCGGCGCTGGTGGCCGACGCGCGGCTCGCGGGGCCGCGGGTGTCGGTGACGCTGGACGGCGGGGTGTGGCCGGCGGGGACGAACCTGGACGTGGCCAACGCGCGCGTGGCGGCCCGGCTGCAGGCGCGAATGGACGCGGCGGTGCGGGCGTTCGGGCATCGCGCACCGGCGTGGCCGATGCACCCGGGGGAGGCGGGGCGGCCGATCCGGGTGATGGGGGTGACGACGCGGTACTCGACATTCTTGCAGCACTCGATGCGCGACTGGCTGGCGGCGTTCGCGGCGGCGGGGCACGAGACCCGGCTGGTCATCGAGGCCGCGGACCACGAGCAGTTGAGCAGCCTGGTGCTGGCGGAGACGGCGGCGGAGTTCGGGCCGGACCTCATCGTGCTGATCGACCACTTCCGCGGCGAGTTGGGCGGGCTCCCTGCGCACGTGCCGTGCGTGATGTGGGTGCAGGACCGGCTGACGAGCATCTACTGCGCGGCGGCGGGGGCGATGCAGGGGCCGACGGATTTCGTGATCGGGTATGGGCGGGCGGAATGCACGCGGCAGCACGGTTATCCACCCGAACGGTTCATGGCGACGATGGCGGCGGTGAACGAGGCGCGGTTCGCGGCGCCGGAGCTGTCGGCGGGTGATAGCGAGAAGTACGCGTGCGACGTGAGCTTCGTGAGCCACGCGAGCCGGCCGGCGGCGGCGTTCGTGGCGGAGCAGATCGAGCGCAACCCGCGCGCGAAGGCGCTGCTGACGGACGCGTTCGAGCGGCTCAAGTCGATCTACGACGACGGGATGTGCGTGTCGCACCCGCTGCACGTGCGCGGGGTGATCCGGGAGGCGATGGCGGCGACGGGGGACGTGCTGGACGCGGAAAGTTTGGACCGGGTGACGGAGGTGTTCGCGCAGCAGGTCAACAACGCGCTGCTTCGGCACCAGATGCTGGAGTGGACGGCCGAGACGGGCGTGGACCTGCGGTTGTACGGGAACGGGTGGGAAAAGCACCCGCGGCTGGCGAAATACGCGCGGGGGCCGGCGGACCATCAGGGGGATTTACGGAAGATTTACCGGGCGTCGCGGATCAACTTGCAGGCGACGCCGCACGGGGCGGTGCACCAGCGGACGCTG
Source organism: Tepidisphaeraceae bacterium (assembly GCA_035459845.1). Classification (GTDB taxonomy): domain Bacteria; phylum Planctomycetota; class Phycisphaerae; order Tepidisphaerales; family Tepidisphaeraceae; genus DASPKW01. Next base: position 1,956 of record DATHXE010000920.1, read on the forward strand.
GAGGGGCTGTGCGCGGGCGGGTTCTTTTTGATGCGGTACGTGCCGGGCGACCGCGTGGGGCAGATCTACCAGCCGCTGTGGGCGTGGTGCGAGCGCGAGGGGGTGGAGACGGACGAGGAACTGCTGCGGCACGCGACGCCGGAGGTGCTCAAAATGCTCGGCGAGTTCCAGCGGACGGTCGGGCTGGACCCGTTCAAGCTGGGCGTCTCGCTGATGGACGACATGCGGATGTTCGCGGACGTGGGATTCGTGCAGTCGGCGGCGGTGATGTGGACGGATGAGTACGAGCGCGTCGCGTTCGACTCGCGGGCGGCGCTGCAGCAGCGGGTGCGGCATTTCCTGGCGCACCCGGAGGAGCGGGCGCGACTGGCCGAGACCATGCGCGGGCGCGTGGTCGAGCACGCGACGTACGGGGCGGTGAACCGGCGGTTGCTGGAGTTCATCTCGCGCGGGATGGCGCGGAAGGGCGTGGTGGGGCTGGCGGCGTGACACGCGAGGCTCAAGCTCCCGCCTCCTGACGACCGATAACCTTCAAAGCGTCGGTCCACGGATCGTTGGCGAGAAGGAGTCGAGCCATGTCCAAGTCGTTGAACGTGCTGCTTTTCGGGGGCGGGATCGAGGGGGCGCAGGCCCTGCGCGACATCTTCGCGGCCGGACACACGGTGACCGGCGTGGTCGCCGGCGCATCCGAGGACGACGGCGGCGAGCGCCTGGCCGCCCTCGCGGCCGACATGGAATTGCCCTGGACGACCGACCCGGATCGGAACCCGCTGGCGGCGAGCATGGCGGACCGGCCCGACGTCGTGCTGTCGGTCGGGTATCGGCGGAAGATCGGGATGCCGTTTTTGGGGCTGGGGACGATGGGGGCGTTTAACGTGGCGATGAGCCAGTTGCCGCGGTATCGCGGGTGTTTCCCGTACCGGTGGGCGATCTTGAACGGGGAGACGGCGTGGGGCGTGACGGTGCACCAGATGACGCCGCGGTATTGCGACGGGGCGGTGCTGCACCGGCGGGGCGTGGCGGTGATGCCGCGGGATACGGCGTACGACCTTTACCGCCGGTGCGCCGATGCGGCGGCGCGGGCGGCGGTGGCCGCGCTCGGCTTGCTTGCGGGCGACGCGTACGCGCTGGTGTCGGCGGAGCCGGCGGGGGCGCAGTCGTTCCCGGCGGGCGAGCCGTTCGGGGGCGAGATCGACTGGCGGCAGTCGGGGGCGAAGATCGACGCGCTGGTGCGCGCGTGCGACTTCGGCCGCGATCCCGCCGACCGGTACATGAACCTCCCGCGGGCCGCGCGGGCGCAGTTCGCGGGGCGGACGATCGGCATTCACAAGGCGAACTTTGGCGGGACGATGTCGGTCTACCCGGCGGGGACGATCACGCGGTGCGACGCGGACGCCGTGTGGGTGCAGGCGGGGCGCGGGCACGTGGCGCTCGACGAGGTGTTCGTGGGCGGCGCGCTGGCGCGGGCGACCGAGTACTTCGCGTCGATCGGCGCGAGCGCCGGCGACGCGTTCGACACGACGGTCGCGTGGGACCTGAACAACCCGACCGGGCGCACCCCGGCGGCGACGAGGGAGCTGAGTCATGCGGCTTGACCCGGGCGGAACCGAAAAGATCCCGTGGGCCCGGCCGTCGGTCGGCGACGAGGAACTGGCCGAGGTCATCGACTGCTTCAAGAGCGGGTGGCTGAGCCAGGGCCCGCGCGTCGAGCGGTTCGAGCACGAGATGGCGAAGCGCGCCGGGCGGCAACACGCGGTCGCCGTGAGCAACGGCACGGCGGCGCTAGACCTGGCGGTGCGCGCCGCGGGCGTCATGCCGGGCGACGAGGTGATCGTCCCCGCGCTGTCGTATTTGGCGACGGCGAGCGTGCTGGTGATCCAGGGCGCCCGCCCAATCTTCGTCGACATCGACCCGCGCAATCTGGGACTCAGCCCCGACCTGACCGCCGCCGCGATCACGCCGCGGACCAAAGCCGTGCTCTGTACCGATCACGGCGGAAACCCGAGCGATTTGCAGCGCCTGGCGGAGGTCTGCGACGACCACGGCATCCCCCTGATCCTCGACGGGGCGCAGAGCATCGGCGCGAGCCTGCACGGCCGGCCGTGTCTGTCGTACGGCTACCTTTCGACCACCAGCTTTCACGCGGCCAAGACGATCACGACGATCGAAGGCGGGATGCTCTTCACAGATGACGCGCAGGTCGCCCGGCGGCTGCGGATCATGCGCAGCCAGGGCGAGGACCCGGACCGCAAGTACTTCCACGTCGAGCTCGGGCACAACTTCCGCATGACGGAGATGCAGGCGGCGATCGGGCTGGCGCAGCTGCGAAAGCTCGACGACCTGCTGAGCAACCGGCGGGTGATCGCGGCGCGGTACACGACCGAGCTCGCGCCGCTGGGCCTGGGCAACCCGCCGGGGATCGCGGGGGCGCACAACAGCCACTTCCTGTACACGGTGATCGTGCCCGAGCGCGACGCGGTGGCGGCGAGGCTCAAGAGCCGCGGGATAGAGACGCGGGCGTGCTACCCGCTGCCGCTGTACGACCAGCCGATCTTCGCGCATTTGCGCGCCGAGCGGTGTCCGGTCACGGAGCGCGTGGCGGCGGGGATCTTGAACCCGCCGATGTTTTTCGGATTGACGGCGATGCAGCAGAAGCGCGTCGTCCGCGAATTGCGCGAGGCGATCGAGGCGATCGCGCCGGGCGAAGGCGGGTTGCGCGCGGCGGTGTGAGCGGCGCCCCCCTTCCGGGTGCCATGCCCTCGCACCGCGCCCGGCAATGTTGTTTACCGCGAGGCGCGATCGCGGGGCGTGGGCATGCCCCAGAGGTGTTCGACCTCGAAATCGAGAGCCTCTGGGGCATGCCCACGCGAGCCGAGCGCGACACCTCACGAATCACGTCGTTTGGCGGCTCGCGAGGGCATGGCACCCGGAAGAGCCGGCTCGGACGGAGTAAGCCGCTCAACGAATCCGATATCGACGGCCGATAAAGGTGGGGCGCGGGTGGTCCGCGCCCGCCGTCTCACGCGCGCATCAGTCACACCCATGCCCGACCTCTCGATCATCCTCCCGACGTGCGACCGGGCCCCCCTGCTCGAGCGGGCGCTGGCGGCGATCGAGCAGACCGTCCGCCGGCCCCACGAAGTGGTCGTGGTCGACGGGGCGAGCTCGGACGGCACGGCGGACGTGCTGGCGCGGGCCAAGGCGTGGATGGGGGACCGGCTGCGGGTGATCCGCGAGGAGCGGCGCGAGGGGTTCGTGCGGGCGGCGAACAAGGGGTTTCGGGCGGCCCGCGGGACGTTCGTGACTTGGCTCAACGACGACGTTCGGCCGCTCGAAGGGGCGCTCGACTCGGCCGTCGGCCAGCTCGAATCGTCGCCGTCCGACGTGGGCGTCGCCGCGCTGTTCCACCGCTGGCACGCCCAGCGGAACATCGCCTACGAATATTCGACCGGCGGGTCGACGTACCGCCTGTGCCACATCCGCGGGACGTTCTACGCGAACTTCGGCGTCGCCCGGCGGGAGACGTTCGCGCGCCTGGGCTACTTCGACGAGCGCTACTTCTTCTGTGCGGCCGACCCGGACTTCTCGCTCAAGGCGTGGCACGCGGGGCTGCGCGTGGTGCCGGCGTACGGGGCGGCGGTGGACCACGACGAGCACGAAGACGACCGCCGGGCGACGGACTCGGTCCGCGCGGGGGCGGACAACCGCCGACTGTTCGCCAAGTGGGATTTACCGGCGAAAAACCCGCGGTTCAACGACTTTGATGCGGCGCGGCCGTGCACGCTGCGCGGGTTGCGGGCGAGCGGTGGGATGGAAGAGGCGGCGTGAGCGGTTCTGTTGGTTTCAGAGCCGCTGAAGCGGCCCCGCCGGGTGTGGACGACGAGTTGAGTTGGAAGAGGACACAGTCATGAAAGACACGTTCGAGATCGACAAGTCGTCCGCCCCGGCACCCGCGGGCAGCCTTCAGGCGATGGTCGGGCCGGCGGCCGAGCCGGTGATCGTCACGCGCGCCGCCGAGCCCCCTGCCGCCGCCCCCCTGCCGGCGCCCGCGAAGGTCGCCCTGAAACCCCGGCCGACGGTCAGCTTCGTCATCTCGACGTACAACCGGCGGGACGTGCTCCTCGAGACGCTCCGCCGCGTCGCCGAGTGCGGGCTGACCGACGAGGAGCGCGAGGTGATCGTGGTGGACAACGCGAGCACCGACGGCACGTCGGACGCGGTCCGCCGCGAGTACCCGATGATCTCGCTGCTCGCCCAGGAGTACAACACGGGTCCGGTGTCGAAGAACCTGGCGATCCGCGGGGCGCGCGGGCGGTACGTCGTGTTCCTGGACGACGACTCGTACCCCATGCCCGGGTCGGTCCGGCAGATGATCAAGCACTTCGAAGCCGACCCGCGGCTCGGGGCGGCGGTGTTCACCGTCACGCTGCCCGACGGCACGCGCGAGTGCAGCGCCTACCCGAACGTGTTCATCGGCTGCGGCACCGGATTCCGCCGCCACGCGCTGGAGCAGTCGGGCGGGCTCCCGGAAGACTTCTTTATGCAGGCCGAGGAGTACGACCTGTCGATCCGGATGCTGCAGGCGGGCTGGGAAATCCGCTACTTCGACGACCTGCACGTCACGCACCTCAAGAGCCCCTCGAGCCGGTCGGCCGAGCGGACGACGCAGTTCGACGTGCGGAACAACCTGATCCTGATCACCCGCTACTTCCCCAAGCGGTGGGTGCTCCCGTACGTGAAGGACTGGCTCCGCCGGTACCGCCTGATCGCCGCCTCGAAGGGGCACGAGCTGGCGTACTACAAGGGCCTGCTCGCCGGGCTCGCCCGGACCATGCGCCCGAGCAACCGCCGGCCGATCGACGAGCGGACGTTCGAGAAACTCACGAAGGTGAACGAGACCGAGCTGCGAATGGCCCGGGCGAAGAAGGAGCTCGGCATCAACCGCGTGGTGCTAGTCGACTTCGGGAAGAACATGCTCCCGTACTACCTGGCGTGCAAGAAGCTGGGGATCGAGGTGGTGGCGATCTCGGACGAGCGCCTGGGCGGGCACGGGCGGCGGTACCGGCGGCTGCCGATCTTCGACGACGCGATGTGCCGGCGGTTCCAGTTCGACGCGGCGATCGTCTCCAACCTGTCGCCCGTCCACGCGGCGCAACGAAGGGACGCGTGGCGCCAGCACTTCGAGAGCGCCGGCGACACGCGTCCGGTGATCGACCTGTTCGAGGGCAATCTGTGGGCCGGCGTTACTTTCGCTGACCGGGCATCACAGGGATTTCACCAAACTGCTGCTCGAACCGCTTGACGAGCTGCTGGAGCGAGAGCTGCAGCCGCTTGGCGGTGACGTACGAGATCACGACGCGGTCGGTGACCTTCAGCAGCACCTGCTGCTGCCCGCCCTGGGCGTTGGGGTTGGGCATGTTGAACCCGAAGTCGAGCACGGCCTCCTGCTCGGCCGTGTGGATCCGGTACGCGTTGGCGTAGACGGTCTTCATGTCGCGCTCGTCGACGAGGACCTGGACCTGCTGCTGCCCGCCGGCGGCGGTGCCGGTCTGCGTGCCTTCGATTTCTTCTGCCATGGTGGGTTTCCTTTCCGAGTGAATCCCTGAGACGTGGGTGTGGGGGGTGGAAGCCCGGCGGCGTGCATCCCACGCATGCCGGGCGCGGGGTATTCTGTCCCACCCCCGGCAATTGTCAAATTGCCGCAGGAAAAGGGGTTGGGCGTCACGGACGGGCGCGGTTTATCGGGCGCTATCCCTCCTGTGCGCAAATCGATGGCACGGGCGCGAACGAGGTTGGCAGACGCCGCCCGTTCATGTTCTGATGTCCCCGCGTTTCGCGGTTTGCGACGCCACGACCACGAACGGCGCGTGACGGGTGACCGCCCTCACGCACCCGATTCAACCCCCCACTCCCGCACCGGTAGACTGGTGTGAAAGGACCCTACCCCACATGCAGAACCCCCGTTCCCGCACCGCTTCCCGCCGCGATTTGCTCAAGACGTCCGGTTACGCCGCCGCCGCCGCGACGTTGTCGGGCGCGCTCGTCCCCGCCGTTCATGCCGCCGGTTCCGACCTCGTGCAGGTCGCGCTGGTCGGGTGCGGCGGGCGCGGCTCCGGCGCCGCCCTCCAGTCGCTGTCGACCACGACCGGGCCGATCAAGCTCGTCGCGATGGCGGATGCATTTCAGGACCGGCTCGACAAGAGTTACGCCAGCCTGAGCAAGCAGAAGCCCAAGCAGGTCGAGGTGCCGAAGGACCGGCAGTTCGTCGGGTTCGACGCGTACAAGGGGGCGATGGAGCAGCTCAAGCCCGGCGACGTGGTCATCATGGCCACGCCCCTCGCGTTCCGCCCCGTGCACTTCAATTACGCGATCGGCAAGGGCCTGAACGTGTTCATGGAGAAGCCGCTGACGGCCGACGGCCCGACGTCCAAGCGGATGCTCGCGCTGGCCGAACAGTCGGTCGCCAAGAACCTGAAGGTGGGCGTTGGGCTGATGTCGCGCCACGCCAAGAACCTTCAGGAACTCCACCAGCGCGTCCAGGACGGGGAGATCGGCGATATCGTCGCGATGCGCGGGTACCGCATGCAGGGGCCGATCGGCCACATGGCGTCGCTCCCCAAGCCCAAGGAGATGAACGAGCTCGAATATCAGGTGCGGCGGTTCCACAGCCTGCTGTGGGCGGGCGGCGGGGCGTTCAGCGACTTCTACATCCACATCGTCGACCACCTCTGCTGGATGAAGAACGCCTGGCCGGTCAAGGCGATGGGCAACGGCGGGCGGCACTACCAGAAGCTCGGCGACCAGCCGTACGTCGACCAGAACTTCGACTCGTACCACGTCGAGTACACCTTCCCCGACGGCACGAAGATGTTCTTCGACGGGCGGTGCCAGCAGAACACGCAGTCGTTCTACTCCAGCTTCCTGCACGGCTCGAAGGGGTGCGCGATCGCGTCGAAGTCGGGCGACTGCGGCGGGCCGTCGGCGACCTACAAGGGCCAAATCCCGACCAAGGAAAACCTGATCTGGCAGTCGAAGGACAGCACGAGCCCTTACCAGAACGAGTGGGACGTGCTGATCGAGGCGATCCGCCAGGACAAGCCGCACAACGAGGTGAAGCGCGGCGTCGAGGCGAGCGTGGTCACGAGCATGGGCCGGGCGTCGGCGCACATCGGCAAGGAGATCACGTTCGACGAGATGCTGAACTCGGATCACGAGTTCGCGCCGGGCCTGGACAAGCTGACCCCGCAGACGCCGGCGCCGGTGCAGCCGGACGACAAGGGGATCTACCCGCAGCCGCAGCCGGGGCTGAAGAAGCGGGAGTATTGATCGATCCCGTGTAGCCGTCGCGGCGACACGACGTTTGTCGTAGCAAATCGCACGCAGGGCAGACCCACGGGTCTGCCCTGCTTCATTTCCCGCCTAGGCGGCTTGCACGCATTCCGGGTGCCATG
>DATHXE010000921.1:0-26188 GCA_035459845.1 Tepidisphaeraceae bacterium
TTCGCGCGGCCGGGTCCCGCGCGCCGGCGCGCAGGCCCGGGGCGGCGATCTGGATGCCGTCGCACGCCAGCGCCTCCACGCCGAGCGCGACGAGCTGCGAGACGAGGACCGGGTCCTGCCGGAGCGAGCGGGCCAGGTGCAGCACGTCGCGGAAGCGTTCGATGGCCTCGGCGTACTGGCCGCGCGTCTCCAGGAACTGCCCGCTGTCGGCCAGCAGGTTGGCCAGGTAGCGGGCGGAGTTCAGGCCGTTGACCATGAGGGCCTTGGGGTCCGGATCGAACGTCTCGCGCATGCGGGCGAGCGGGAGCGCGCGGGCCTGCCGCGCCAGGGCGAACACGGCGGCGTGGCGCGCCTCCGACCCCTCGGCGAGCTTGAGCCACTTGGGGCCGTAGGGCGGGTAGCCCGTGTATTCGAGGTTGCTGCTCCGCGGGCTGTCGACGCCGGTGACGATCGCGGCCATCGCCCGGTCCTGCACCTGCCACGCGTTATGACCGGGCGGCGGCGCGGACAGGGAAACCTCGGCGGCGTCGGTGGCCTCGCCACGGGCGCGGGCGGCGTCGAGTTGCGTGCGGACTCTTGAGGAGAGATGCCAGCCCCAACCCGCGCGGACGATTAACAGCAACACGGCGGCGGCGATGGCGACCCGCACCGTGCGGCCGGTCCAGAATGACGCATGGCGGAATCGCTCGGCGCGGGCGGGCATGGGGGAAGGGTAACGGGTCGCGTCTGGTGAAGGCAATTGCGCGCGAGTTGGGTGGGGCGCGATTCCGGGTGCCATGCCCTCGCGAGCCGCCAAATGAATTGTCCAAGCGCAGACGGCGTCGTCAGCTCGCGTGGGCATGCCCCAGAGGCGCTCGTTCGCGCAACGAAGTACGCTGGCATTCGATCTCGCCATCCAACGCACCTGGGGCATGCCCACGCCCCGCGACGACGGGTTTGCGAGAATTGGGCTCGTCCGCGCGGGGCGAGGGCATGGCACCCGGATATGGCCTCGCGCGGGGCCCGACTCCGCAGGAGTCGGCGTGGCGGCTTCGCGTCGGTCAATCGTCGTCCGGCCCCACCACGGAAAACTCCGCCCACACCGGCCGGTGGTCCGAGATCTCCTCCGTCGCGCGCTTGTCGTCCCCGCCGGCGTACAGCTCGTCGAAGCGGATCACCCCCGCCGCCCCGGCGAACTCGCGCGTCCATCGGCGGTCGATCAGCACGTTGTCGTACACCTCCGTCGACCCGAGGTTCGTCGGCTCGGCGTTCAGCTTCGAAAAGCCCGCGGCCTCGAACTGGGGGAGGTTGCCGCTCGCGCGCATCTCGTTGAAGTCGCCCAGAACGATCACGTCCTTCTCGGCGCCGGCCGCGAGCTGTTGCGCGATGCGCAGGAGCGCGGCCGCCTCGGCCTTTCGCCGGCTGTTGTTGGCCTTGTCGCCGTACCACAGGTGGGCGGTTAGCAGGACGAAGTCGAAGTTACCCGCGCGGAATTTGGCGATCGCCGGCACGCGGTCGAACACGCCGGCATCGGGCCCGTCGTAGAGGCGCGGCTCTTCGAGGAGCTGGACGCGGTCAGAGCGATAGAGGAAGCCGTAGCGCTCGTTGTTGCCCGTGACGGCCGTCACCGCGTGCCGCCAGGGCTCGTTGAGCTGGCGGCGGAGCTTCTGAAGCGTCGGCGGGCCGGCGGCCTGCACCTCCTGGATCGCCAGCACGTCGAACCGCGCGTCTTTGATGACCCGGGCGATCGTCACGAGGTCTGGCGGGTGCTGGCCGGCGCGTCCGCGGTCGGCGAACTTGCGGAGGTTCCACGTCGCCACGCGGATCGTCCCCTCGGCGGACGGGGTCGTCGTTGTGGTTGGCCCGCCGGCGCGGGCATCGGCGTCGCGCTTGCGCTGCTCGGCCCGCCACCAGATGCCCAGTGCAATGAGCCCGACAACGATGGTGATGATGAGGAAGACGCGCCCCCGCGGGTCTTTCATCAGGCGCACGAGCGCGTCGGCCGCCATCCGCTGCTCGCGCGCCGATAACCCCGACCGCCTCCGTGCCATGCGATTGCCTCCGTGCAACGGGGGGATTGTAGCATGGAAGCCAGTAGCCAGTAGCCAGTAGCCAGTAGTAGATCGGCAATCGGCAATCGGCAATCGGCAATCGGCAATCCCCACATTACACTCCCCCCATGTCCGTCCTCGCCGCCACTGCGCTGTACACCACCCCGCTGCTGATCGCGGCCACGGGGGAGTTGGTCGCCGAGCGGGCGGGCGTGGTGAACATCGGGGTCGAGGGGATGATGCTGACGGGGGCGCTGGCGGCGTACGCGACGGCGGCGCACCTCGCGCCGTCCGCCGGGCCGGTCCCGGCCGTCCTCGCGGGGGTCGGCACGGCCGTGCTCGCCGCCGTGCTGCTCGGGTTGGTTTTCGCCCTGGTCGTGGTGCCGCTCGGGGCGGACCAGATCGTCGCCGGCGCGGGCGTGAACCTGCTCGCCGTCGGCGCGACGGCCCTGGCGTTCAAGGCGCTTCCGGTCGCGCCGGGCGCAGTGGTGACGCTGGCCGCGGGGCCGTGGGTGATGTCGGCGGTCGCGGTCGGGGCGGTCGCGCTGGTTGGGTTGTACCTGCGGCGGACGCGGGCGGGCCTGGAACTGACCGCGGTCGGCGAGGCCCCCCACGCCGCCGACGCCGCGGGTGTGCCGGTCGCGCGCCGGAAGGTCTTGGCGATCTGCTTCGCCGCGGCATGCGCGGGCGTGGCCGGCGCGTACCTCTCCACGCTCCGCGTCTGGTCGTTCCAGGAGAACATGACCGAGGGCCAGGGGTTCCTGGCACTGGCGATCGTGATCTTCGGGCGGTGGAGCGCGTTGGGCGTGCTCGTCGCTGCGACGTTCTTCGGCCTGGTGCGGGCCGTCGCGCTGCAGGCGGAGGCGCAGACCGGGCCGTTGTATCCGTTGATCGACCGGGTGCTGTCGGCGGTGGCGCCGGCGTCGCGGGCCGGCGTCACCGACGCGATCCACTTCGTCCTGCGCGCGCTGCCGTACGTCGTCACGCTGGTCGCGCTGGCGGGTCTGGCGGGGCGCTCGGGGTCGCCCGCGGGGCTCGGGAAGGCGTACGCGCGGGAATGACGGAGATCGAAACACGAGGATGGAAGATTGAAGATGGAGGAAGGAAACGACGCGACCGCGCCGTCTTCCATCCTCCATCTTCTATCCTCGTGTGTCCCCACCTCCCCTCACGGCCCCATCTCCGGGTCGCTCGGAAAGTCGAGAGGATTCGGGGCGGCGTTCTGTTTCGAATGGGCGAACTCGCGCGACACGTAGTCCGCGTGCCCGTCCGCGAACGCCACGTTCCCCATCGCCGCTTTGTTCGGCACCGGGTCGCTCGGCGGGTTCGGCTTGTCCGGGAGCGTCCGCATGTTCTGGCGGTTGTGCCGCAGCGCGACAAGGTCCGTCCCGCCCCAACTTCCGGCCGGCGACCACAGCTGCGCGTTCGCGTCGTCGATCGTCGACTCGTCCTCCTCGTACCACATCACCTTCGACGACGCGTTGCGGATCTGGGTCAGCTTCTTCACCGCCTTGGGGCCGTTCCCGTGGAGCTGGTAGTTGATCGAGTAGCTGTACGGGTAAAGCCCGGACGGGCGGTGTTCCACCTCGTCGGACGGGCAGACGAGGACCTTCGTGTTGCTCTCCGAGAGGCCGAGGTACTTGCCGATGCCCTGGTTGCCGATGTCGGCGCGCCGGGCGGCCTGCCACCAGATCGCGTCCTCGTATTGGCCGGCGCCGGTCTTGGGCGTCTTGGGCAACCACCCCTTGTTGTCGTCGGTGTACATCATGTACGCCATGCCGATCTGCTTGAGGTTCGACAGGCACGCGACGCGGTTGGCATTCTCGCGCGCCTTGTTCAGCGACGGCAGCAGGATAGAGATCAGCAGCGCGATGATCCCGATGACGACCAGCAACTCGACGAGGGTGAAGCCTCTACGGCGCATGTACGACTCCCGACGTGGGGTGGGGCGACCGGACGTGACGCGTCAGATGTGGCGGACCGCAAACCGGACAGAAGTGACTGCGCGGCATCATACCGCGCCCCGGATGGGGCCGGAATAGGGTGCCGCACATCTTACGGGCCGTCCACCGTTTGCAGGGCGTCACGGCACGGGCCCTTTCTACCGGTCCCCACATCACTTACATCGGAAAAAATGCCCTCGCGCCTCACTGGTCATGGCAGCAGGCCGCGTCCGGGGAATGTGGGCGCCGTGCCGGATTCGTCATTTCCAAACCGGCACCGGTCGACGTTCGACGCGCTCCCCTGCGGGCGGCGCCGACGCTTGCCCTCCGGGTCGCGGCTACTGACCGCGAGGTAAAGATAGCGCGCCGAAAGCCCACGGAGCTTGCTCCGTGGGTTGCGCAGCTTGGGCGCACGCGTTTTCTTTACCCAGCGTTCAGTAAACGGGGTCTCCGGTGCACGGCCTATGAGCGCGTGCTACCCCAGCGCCGCCGCCGCCACGATCGCGATCCCCAGGATCAGCGCCCCGCACACGATCGCCACCGCGACGTTCTGCTTGTCCGCCAGTTCCTTCTCCACGTCGATGTGCGGCGTGATCCAGTCGAACACCTTGTACCCCAGCACCGTCAGCACGATGCCCAGCAGGCCGTAGATCAGCGACCACAGGAAGATGTTCACGGCGGGGCCGTCGAACTTGTCAAACGCGGCGAGCAGGTCGGTCATGGGTCCTCACCTAAAGGGATGTGATGGGTTCAGTGTCCATTGTCCATTGTCAATTGTCCATTGCCCGTTCGCGGCAACGTCTACGACAACCAAGCTGCCACAATGGACCATGGACAATTGACAATGGGCTACCTGACGAACAAATGCGGCACGAACCGGCTCGTGTTGCCGGTGATCGGCGACGTGTCCTCGCGGATGCCGATGCCGGACGCGTACCCGTTGACCATCCACGACCCGACCACCGGTAGGTGGCCCTGGTGGTCGGGCAGGGGCTGGAGCTGCTGGTAGACGAACGGCCCCGCGCCGTACGGGCCGGGCGTCTCGATCACGACCTTCCCGCCGATCACCATCGACACGTTGGCCCCCTCGCGCGACAGGATCGGCTTGCGGACGTGCGGGCCGTTGATCGGCTGAAAGCTCGCCGGCAGGAGGTACGGGCTGCGCGGGAACAGCTCCCAGAGGATCGGCAAAATCGCCTTGTTCGACAAAAGCATCTTCCACGGCGCTTCGAGCCAGTGGACGAGCGTGCGCGGGATCATCGGCCCGAACTGCTCGCGCACCAGCCACTCCCACGGGTAGAGCTTGAACAGGTTGTGAATCGGGCGCTCGCGCGCGTCGACGAAGAGCTGCCGCGGGTGGTTGAAGCCGATTTGCTCGATCGGGATGAACTCGGTCGGGAACTCGCCCCCGGTCGGCGCGCCGCCGAATCGGCCGAACCCGCCGAACGGGTCGTCGTCTTCCCCGTCATCGCCCACTTCCCCGCCGAACGCCTGGGCGGCCGTGTCGCGCAGGTACTGCGTCGTCATGAAGTCTTCGACGTGCCCGCTCGCGCACGTGAAGTACATCGTCGGATTGAACACCTGCGGGTTCGCGGCCCGGCGGGCGCGGAGGATTTGGCCGTACGCGCCCCACGCCTCGATCAGCCGCTCGTGCAGCGAGTTGAACTGGTCGAGCCCGGACGCCCCCGCGTGCCGCGCCAACTCCGGCGAGAACGCCCCCGGGTGCTTCTCCACCTCCTTGAGCCAGAACCACTGGATGACCGCCGCCTCCAACAGCGACGTCGGCGTGTCGGCGTTGTACTCGAGCAGCTTCGGGTCGCCTCGACCGTCGTACGCCAGGTCAAACCGCCCGTACAGCGTGAACTCGTCCTGCTCCCACGACCGCACGACCCACGGCACGATCTCCGGCGGGATCAGGAACAGGTGAAACAAATTCCGATCGATCACGTGCTGCACGGCCTTCAGGCACATGTCGTTCAGCGCGTACGTGGCCGCCTCGATCTGGTCGACCTGCCGCGCGTTGAACAGATAGCAGACCGATTCGTCCCAGTACGGGGCGTCGTCAATCGTGTGGAAGTGGAAGCCCTGGGATTCGACGGTCGATTGCCAGTTCGCGCGCGGCTGGGTGGGGATGCGCAGCAAGAAGTCCTCCTGTCTCGATGACCCCGTTTAGCCGCGGGCCCATAGGGCAAGCGAAGCGCCGCCCCGGAGCGGAGCGCGTCGAAGGCCGAGCCGCGCCCGAGACGCGCGTTCACGAACTCGACGACGACGAGTGTGAGCTCGAACTCGACCCGAACCCCCCGCGCGACGTCCCCGACGACGAATAACTCGACCGCGACCCCGACGACGATGATCCCGACGACCCGCTCCGGTAGCCACTCGACGAATACCCCGGCCGGTACGGCGCGCTCCGCGTCCACGTCGAGCCCGACCAGAAGATCGGCACGAACGTCCGGTGCGACGTCGACGACCGCACGTACCGCTGCTGCGGGTTGTGCGCCACGCCGGCCACGGCCCGCGGGCGGTACGTCGGCACCGACCACGTCGGCACCGGCACGAACACCGGCAGGAACGTCGACTGCTCCCACTGCACGGTCGGTGTCGCCGCGTACGTCTGCGCCGGGTCGTACGCCTTGCCGTCCGGGTCGATCAGCGTCGTCCGCGTCGCGCCGATGTGCGGCACCGCGCCGTCCTCGGGAATCGGCGTGCCGAACATCGGCGTCGTGATCGGCTCGGCCGGCTCGACCTCGCCCGTGAAGTCGCCCGGCAGGTCGTCCGCCGTCGCGACCTGCGGCGGGTCGTCGTTGTTCTTATCGCACCCGACGTACCCCAGCCCGAGCAACCCGAGCGGGACCAGCGCGAGCGAGATGATCGACGTCGACTTCCGCCGCCGGTCCTTCGCCTTCCGAGCCTGCTTCCTCTGCTTGTTCGTCATGGTTGACTCCCGGACGCGAGCAAAGGTAACCGGGCGCACCGCACCGTGCGATGGGAAAACGAACGGATGTTTATAGATCCGCGGTCCACCCCACCGTTTAGCCGCGACCCGAAGGGCAAGCGACAGCGCCGCCCGCAGGGGAGCGCGTCCCGCGTCTCGCGCGCAGATGACTTACCCCGGGCGCGGGAATCCCCAGTCCGCCGCGAGCGAGTCCGCCGCGTGCTCCGGGTCTTCGCCCGGGTGCCGCCCCCCGTTGCGCAGGTGTGCGTGCGCCAGCTCGTGCGCGATCACCCACCGCACGAACGGCTCGGGCCTGCGCCGCAGCGTCCGCTTGAGCACCACCGACCGCCCCGGCCGCCCCCGCACCCCCGGCCGCGCCACCGGGAACCACGCCGGCCCCAGCGCCGGCTCGTAATCGCACATCAGGAAGGACGGGTCCGACACCAAATCCTGACGAACGTGTTCCGGCAGGGCCGCCAGCACCACCGCCACGTGCCCGTGAATAAACGGGTGCAGCGAGAACGACGACAGCCAGAAATCGATCGACGTGGGGACGGCGCTCACGGCAGGATTGTAGGGATGCCGCGGATCGTTTGGGAATGGCGCCGCCGCATCCACGTTTAGCCGCGACCCGAAGGGCAAGCGTCAGCGCCGCCCGCAGGGGAGCGCGTCGCATGCCAAATGCGCTTTCCACGGGTAAGGCCTCGCGGCCGTACCCATGCCACCAGACCTATCCCAGCGGCAGCCGCCGCGCCATCGCCAGGAAGCTCTCGTAATTCGCCCGCATCTCGGTCAGGGAATCGCCCGCGAACTTCTCGACCATCGCCCGGGCGACTTCGAACGCGACGACGTTCTCCAGGATCACGCTCGCCGCCGGCACCGCGCACGCGTCGCTCCGCTCGTACGCCGCCTTCGACACTTCCTTCGTGTTCAGGTCCACGCTTTCCAGCGGCTTCATGAGCGTCGCGATCGGCTTCTTCGCCCCGCGTACGACGATCGGCTGGCCGTTGGTCATCCCGCCCTCCAGGCCGCCCGCGTTGTTCGTCTTCCGCACGAAGCCCAGCGTCAGCGAATCCTTCTTCGATGCGTCGTACCCGATCTCATCGTGCACCTTGCTGCCCGGCAGGCCCGCCACGTCCTTGCCCATGCCGATCTCGACCGCCTTGAACGCCTGCGTGCCCATCACCGCCATCGCCAGGCGCGCGTCCAGCTTCTGGTCGTAGTGCACGCACGTCCCCAGGCCCGGCGGGCACCCGAACACCCGGCACTCGACCAGCCCGCCCAGCGTGTCGAGCTGCGTCTTGATCGTCTTGATCGCCGCCCGCATCGCGGCCGCGGCGTCCGGGTCCGGGCAGGCGACCCACTCCTTGAATAAATCGCCCTGGTCGCGGGCCGCCCGCAGCTCTTCCACTGATTTGGACCAGTCGATGTTCGTCGCCTCGACGTCGCCGATCGACAGGACGTATGCGAATGCTTCGATCCCGAACTCGCGGAGCAGGCACCGCGACAGCGCGCCGGCCGCCACCCGCGCCGCGGTCTCCCGCGCGCTGGCGCGTTCCAAGGTTTCCCGGCAATCCGTCGTCAGCCACTTAATCGAACCCGCGAGGTCCGCATGGCCCGGCCGCGGTCGGTGGACCGGCGGCGCATCGTCCAGGCGCGAGTCGTTGTTAATGATTTCCAGAACAATGGGTGACCCGATGGTGCGCCCCCGTCGTACCCCTGAAAGCACCTTGATCTGGTCGACCTCGATCTTCTGCCGGCCGCCCCGCCCATAGCCTCCCTGACGCCGGCGCAGCTCACTGTCAATAAACGTTTTATCGACGGGAACGCCCGCCGGCATGCCTTCAATCAGGGCGATCAGCGCGGGCCCGTGCGACTCGCCCGCGGTACGGTACGTCAGGGTGGCCATAAGTCGGGCGATCTTAGCAAAGTTGCCCGGCTCCGGCGAATCACACGACGTCGCTGGGGTATCGCCCGGCCCGCTGCAAGATCCAGCAGATCGAACAATTCTGCCGATCAATTGATCTTTACGAGCTTTTTCCGTCCGTTCGCAATTGAACCGCGCATAGAGTAAAAGGGAGCCGCGTCACGGACGACGGGCTCCGAAACGCCCCCGTTTAACTTTCCATCAGGTCTGTACCTCCCTGGTGCGGACTTTCCCAATTTCCTTAGTCATTTCGGCGGAATGATGGCCCATACCGACTCTGTAGATTCCACCGCCCTAGTTTCGACCGAACTGCCGGCGCCCCCGCCGCGCAAGGCGGCCGGGCTGCTCAAGTTCAAGGGCAGCGGCCAGTTCCAAGCCGAGTTGAAGCGCCGCGTCGACGCCTACTTCGTCGAGACCGGCCTCCCGCGCCGCGGCAACTGGCAGATCTGGCTCAAGGCCATCATCATCCTCGCGACGCTCGCCGCGTCGTACCTGACCCTCCTGTTCGTCGTCCAGAACTGGTGGCAGGCGGGACTAGTCTCCATCCTGATGGGCTTCGCGATCGCCGGCGTCGGGCTCAACATCCAGCACGACGGCGGGCACAACGCCTTCTCCGAGCGCGGCTGGGTCAACAAGCTCATGGCGTACACGCTCGACCTGATCGGGGGCAGTTCCTACCAGTGGCACTGGAAGCACGGCGTCCTGCACCACACCTACACGAACATCACCGGCCACGACACCGACATCGAATTGGGCGCCCTCGGCCGGCTCAGCCCCCACCAGCCCCGCTACTGGTTCCACCGCTTCCAGCACATCTACGTCTGGTTCCTCTATTGCCTGATGGCGGTCAAGTGGCACCTCGTCGACGACTACGTCGAGATGGCGCGCGGCAAGCTCGGCGGCAACCCCGTCCCCCGCCCGCGCGGGTGGAACTTGTTCTTCTTCTTCTTCGGCAAGGCCTTCTTCCTCACCGTCGCGTTCGTCATCCCGATGCTGTTCCACCCGGTACTGGTCGTGCTCGCGTGCTACGCGATCGCGGCGTCGGTCGTCGGGATCTCGCTCGCCGTCGTCTTCCAGCTCGCCCACTGCGTCGAGGAGGCCGAGTTCCCGATGCCCGTCGGCGACCCGGAATACATGGCCGGCGCCTGGGCCGTCCACCAGGTCGAGACGACCGCCGACTTCGGGCGCAACAACCCGGTCCTCTGCTGGCTGGTCGGGGGGCTCAATTTCCAGATCGAGCACCACCTGCTTCCGAAGATCTGCCACATCCACTTCCCGGCGCTCTCGAAGATCGTCGAGAAGTTGTGCGCGGAGCACGGCATCACCTACCACGAGCACAAGTCGTTCGCCGCGGGCATCGGGTCGCACTACCGGTGGCTCAAGTTCCTGGGCAAGCCCGCGAAGGTCACCGCCCACGACGACAACCACGGCGGCGGCGCGAGCCTGATGCCGGGTAAAGAGATGACGCCCGCGTAAAGCACGCGACTCGCCGACAACTCGATCGAATCGAAAGCCCACGGAACGCGTTCCGTGGGTTTCTCGTTTTGCGGTCCCACAACGCCGTTCGCGTTCCGCGACTACTTGCTGAAGGCATTTCAAACGAGGACGGACGAAGCATGACTCGAACCATTTCCCGCGCGGGCGCGATCGGACTCTCGATGTTTTGGGCGCTGGCCGCGCAAGCGGAGGTCAAGCTCCCCCCGGTCTTCAGCGACCACGCGGTGCTCCAGCGGGGCATGGCGGTCCCCGTATGGGGCACGGCCGCCGCGGGCGAGAAAGTGACCGTCAAGTTCCGCGGTCAGGAAAAGACCGCGACCGCCGGGCCGGACGGCGCCTGGCGAATCAAACTCGACGCGCTCGAGGCGGGCGGGCCGGACGAGCTGACCGTCGCCGGCACGAACACGCTCACGCTCAAGGACGTGCTCGTGGGGGACGTGTGGCTCGGGTCGGGCCAGTCGAACATGGGCGGCTCGGGCAAGGGGTACTCGGCCAAGGACCCGGTGCTCGCCAAGAACATCGCCGCCGGGCCGTACCCCAAGCTCCGGCTGATCACGCCCAAGAGCGGTTGGAAGGAAGCGACGCCCGCGAACCTCGAGGGGTTCAGTGCGATCCACTTCTCGTTCGGCCTGCCGCTGCAGAAGGAGACGAACGTCCCGATCGGCCTGCTCTACGGCGCGGTCGGCGGGACTCCATCCGGCGACTGGCTGACCGCGGCGATGTTCGACGCCGACGCCGGCGTGAAGGCGGTCGTCGCCAAGGGGATGGAGTCGTACAAGCCGGATGAGGAGAAGGCGCGGTACGAAAAGGCGAAGGCGGCGTACGAGAAGCAGCTCGCGGAGCTGCCCAAGGCCGAGCCGGGCAAGCCCGCGCCGAAGAAGCCCAACGCGCCGACCGCGTACGGCCCGCCGGGCACGATGAACAACGGCGGCAAGCCGGGCCGTCTGTTCGAGCAACACCTCCGCGGGTACGTCGGGTACGCGATGAAGGGCGTGCTCTGGGACCAGGGCGAGAGCGGGACGGCCGTCCGCGGCGTCGACCAGTACACGCTCATGGGCGCGCTGATCCGCGGGTGGCGCAACGAGTGGGGCCAGGGCGACTTCGCATTCATCTACGTCCAGAAGCCCAGCGGCGGCGGCCCCGCGTGGGACCCGGCCAGCCCGGTCACCGACCAGGCGAGCAAGTTCGTCCCCATGCCGATGACCGGTCCGGCGAAGGAAGTGAACACAGCCAACGGCGGCGCCAGCCGCGAACTGCACACGCGCATCGTCGCGTACCCCAACACGTTCATGGCGACCAGCAGTGACCTGGGCGCCGGCATCCACCCGACGAACAAATCCGGGTACGGCGCGCGCGCCGCGCGCGTCGCGCTCGGCGCGGTGTACGGGCAGAAGGTCGAGTATTACGGCCCCGTGTTCGACAAGCTCACCGTCGAGGGCGACGCCGCCCGCGCGACGTTCTCGCACACCGGCCAAGGCCTTGCGACGCCCGCGGGCCAGCCGCTCCAAGGCTTCGCGATCGCCGGAGAGGACAAGCAGTTCTACTGGGCCACGGCCACGATCGACGGCGACGCGGTCGTGCTCAAGGCGAAGGAAGTGACCAAGCCGGTCGCCGTCCGCTACGCCTGGGCGGCCACGTTCCCGTGGGCCAACCTGTTCAACAAGGACGGCCTGCCGGCGCAGGCGTTCCGGACGGATGCGTGGTGAGGAACTGAAAACGAAAAGACGAAAAGACGTAAAGCAGGGATTGCTTTCCCTACGTCTTTTCGTTCTTCGTCTTTTCAAATCAGCGCAGCACGAAGAACCGGTGGTACGCGTTCTCCGCGGGCCGGGTCTCGCTCTCGATCCGCCAGCCCGCCGCGGCGATCGCGCGGCGGACGACGCTCAGCGGCGTGCCCTTGCGGCCGATCTCCCAGTAGTGGCCGGCCCCGTTGGGGACCGTCTTGAACCGCCGCAGCGCCCAGCCCGCGGGCTGCAGCGTGCGGACGACGACGATCCCGTCGCGCCGCGGGTTGAGCGGCCCGATGCGGAGGGTGAGCGCGAGCGTGCAGTCGGGCAGCGAGATCACGGCCGCGTTGCCGGTCGCGCGGCGCATCTCCACCAGCGCGGGCGTGAAGCATTCGAACGGCAAATGCTCGAGCATCTGGAAGCAGGTCGACACGTCGACCGCCCGGTCTGCCAGCGGGAGCGCCAGCACGCTGCCGATGACGCCGGGCCGGAGGGTCGGGTCGACGTCGAGCGTGACCACGCGCGCCCCAGTGAGCGTATGGACGATCGCCGCCGTCACCCCTCGCCCCGGCCCGATCTCCAGGACGGTCCGCGGCGCGAGGCGGGCGACGAACCGGGCTTGCAGCGCGAGGCTGTACATCCGCCGGTGGTCGTAATACTCACCGTCGTAGTGAGTCAGGTCGGTCTGGGGGGTGTGGTGGGCGGACGCGTGCATCGTGGAGTCTGGCCGGGCTTCGTGACGGGCAGTGTAACATTCCGTGAATTGCGGGTGGAGCGAACGGGGGCCCCGGACGGACGCATGGCCGCGGTCGCCGCCGCCGCCGTGGACGCGCCGAAGTAATACGCGAGTCGACGATCACAATTTCCCACAGCCGAAATCGCCCATTTCCGCTTGACGCCACAGGCGGGCGGGGTGAAGTTAGGCCTTTCACTTCCCCGGCGGCAGGCAGGCAGGCGGAATGGATACGCAGGAGTCGACCGACAACGCGACGGGGGCGCGCGGCGGGCCCCCCGCATTGGCGGCGGTGGTCGCGCCCGCCGGGGGCGCCGCGCCCGCGCCGGCCGACCCGCCGCGCCCGGACCCGGTCGTCGTCATCGTCGGTTTCGGCCTGCCCGGACGCTTCGTCGCCGAGGTGCTGGACGCCCGGCAGATCCCTTATTCCGTGCTCGAGCTGAACCCGGTCAACGCGCGCAACGTCGCCCGGATCGGCAAGCGCGTCGTCTGCGGCGAGGCGCGGAACCCGGACCTGCTCAAAGAGGCGGGGATTGAGAAGGCTCAAGTCCTGGCCGTCACCCTGCCGGACGAGAAGGCCGTCATCGAGGTGCTGAACGTCGCCCGGCAGATCAACCCGTCGATCCGGATGCTCGCCCGCGTCAACTACACGTCGACCGGCATCAAGGCCGAGCGCGCCGGCGCGAGCCACGTGCTGGTCGAGGAGCAACTGGTCGCGTTGGAGTTCGCGCGACTGATGGGGAACGTGCTGTAGCGCGAGCGCCGCAGGCGAAATCCCGTCGTCCATGAAGCGCTCCAACGTTTGCCCTCACACGTGAGCCGGATTGCAAAAAGTGGGTTCAGGGACCGCGGCCCGCGTGCCGAAAGAAAGGTACGCCGGGTGGGCAGAAACCCCCACGGTGAAACGGAAGGGGCCGGAAGACGTGGCGGCCGCGCGCGTGCCGAACTGGCGCGTGCGACATCCTCGATCGGCTGACGAAAGCGGGCAGGCGGTGGACGCGCCGGACGTGCGCGCCGCCCGCCCGACGTCCGGGAATATCGGCGACCCGGTCGCGCCCGCGGGAATCTTCCCCATGGCCCGCCGACGTATCGTACATCTGGCTTGAGGTATTGCGTTGGAAACGAAACGACCTCACTTATTGGCCCTCGACGGCGACGAAGCCGTGCTCCGGCAGATCGCCCAGATCGCCGGCCCTCATTTCGAAACCCTCACCACCCGCGATCCCCGCCGATTGCTCGGCTGGGCGTCGAACTTCGCGGCCCACACCGCCGCCGTCGTCACCGAGCACGTGCTCGAGACCGCCGCGGGCGTCGCACTGCTCGAACAGATCCGCTCCATGTGCCCCGGGGCCCGGCGAGTCCTCATGACGACCTACCACGACCTCACGTCGATCGTCGACGGCATCCACAGCGGGGCGATCGACTGCGTCGTCCCCAAACCCTTCTCCCCCGCGGAATTGCTCGGCGCGGTCATGCCGGTGAGGCTCCGCGCCAGCGCGTAAGTTCAAAGTTCGGAAAGTCGTGATTCGATCCGAAAACGAAGAACCCGCGGGCCCCGTCCGCGGGTTCTTCAACTTTCAACTTTCAACTTTCAACTTTCAACTTTGAACTTTGAACCCTGCCTCTACGCCACCGCCATCTGCGGCTTGGGCGCGTTCGACAAAATCCACTTCCGCATCTGCCCCGTCTGGCCTTCCCAGCCGGCGCCCGCGCGGGTCGTCAGGAACGTCTCGTAGAGCGCATCCAGCGTCTTGGAGAGGTCGCGCAGCAGCGTGATCCGCTCCTCGAACAACTGCCGCGGCGTCTCGGCGTCCTCGATCTCCGGGAGCTTGGCGCTGCCCAGCGACATCTGCTCGGGGTTGAAGTTGAACTCGAACTGGTTGCCCTTGGCGTGGATCGTCAAAAACGCCTTGCGCGGGACCTTGCCGGTGCGCAGCGCGTCGCGGGCCTCGGGCATGCGCGTCGGGCCGCTCGCCTTGAGCGTGTCCCGGCCGGTCATGCCGAAGGAGCAGTCGAGGTCCAGCGTCTTGTCGAAGAGCAGCGCGACGTCGCCCATGGACTCGGTCACGACCTCGCCGTCCTTCGCGTCTGCATGGAACCAGAGCCACAACAAAAACTCGTTGCCCATGAAGTCCTTGGGCTGCGGACCCTTGGCCGTCCACGGGTACTCGGGCGCCTGGCTCTCGCCATCCGGGCCGAACGCGAAGCGCGTAGGCTTGGCGTCCTCGTACTCGCGGCGCTTGCCGCGGTCCACCAGCACGCGCGCAGCCAGCGACCCGGCGCTCAGCGGCTGAAGCTCGCACTTGAACGACCGCTCGAAGATCTCGGCGAGCTTCTCGAAGTTCGCCCCGCTCGCCGCCGAGTAGACGATGCCCGCCGGCACGTCCCACAGTAGGTTGACGAGCTTGGACCGGCGGAACCGCCCGCTCTTCAAGTCCTCGTCGATCCGCTGCTGCACCGCCTCCTTGGCCTCCTTCTTCTGCGCCTTGGACAGGAACCCGCTCGGGTTCTTCTTCGCCAGCGCCGCCTCCTCCTGGAGCGTGTACGCCTTCTTCACGTCGCCCGGCACCTTGTTGGTGTCGATCCGCAGCGCGAACCAGAGACAGTCGTTGTAGACGTTATTGTCGAACGAGAACTCGGTGTCGTAGATGTG
Organism: Tepidisphaeraceae bacterium; assembly: GCA_035459845.1. Classification (GTDB taxonomy): domain Bacteria; phylum Planctomycetota; class Phycisphaerae; order Tepidisphaerales; family Tepidisphaeraceae; genus DASPKW01. The sequence continues at coordinate 15,446 of DATHXE010000921.1, forward strand.
GCGGCCGGCGTTCCAGCCGTACTCCGACTCCTCGACGCCGAACTCGCCCGGCACCAGCGCGTGCTCGGCCATGCGCTCGAGGAGCTTTTCGTCGGGCTGGTTGGCGGCCAACTCGCCGACGACAGCGAAGCGACGGAACGTGATCGACCCGGAATCAAAACCCATGTGACCTGCCTCACTGCCTGAAGGATCGGGATTGCTCACCCCCGCGATATCGGAGGCCGGAAACGTGAAACATGAAGACATGAAACATGAAGAGGCCGATCCGCAAGGATCGTGATCTTCATCAGGTTTCCAGACGCTCCGCCTGCGCGAAATTGCGAGGATCGTTCTACACGGAATCGTGGCGATCCGAAGCGGGCAGGGGGTTCGTCAACACGTGCGGGCGGGTTATCCACAATGCGTGTGGAAAACTTTTCCGGCGGTGGCTCGGCGACGCGGTTTTAGGGTGCCATGGTCAGACCCGCGGCGAGATGCGCTGTTCGCGGGGTTGCGTCGATCGGCGGGGATGGCCATGGGGGCGCTCGATTACGGCAAAGCCTTCACCCGGATGTTCCGGATCCACACCTTGCTCTTCGCATCGTGCGACTGCAGCGCGAACGCCCCGCTCGACACGACGCGGCCCTCGCGGCCCTTTTTGCGGACGACCGGCTCGGGCTCCGTGTAATCCACCGTCGGCTTGCCGTTGATCGACAGCACGATGTGCTTGCCCTCGACGCGGATCGTGTACGACGTCCACTCCTCGTCCTTGGCGGGCGACGTTTTCACGTCCTCGACGTCGTAGAGGGAGCCGGTCTTCTTCGGGTCCTTCGCGTAGGAGTCCCCGCAGATCTGGCACTCGTAGCCCTTGGTCAGCTTCCCCTTGGGCCCCGGATTCTCCGTGTGGAAGAAGATGCCGGAATTCGACGACACGGCCATCTTGAACTCGGCGCGGAGCTCGAAGTTCTTGAACTTCCCGTCGTTCACCTTGCCCGTGTAGAACAAGTGCGTGAACGGCCCGCCGCAGAGGATGGCGCCGTCCTCCACCTTGAAGGCGTCGGCGGCCGGGTCCTGGGGCGTCCAGCCGTCGAGGGTCTTGCCGTCGAAGAGGGAGACGAACCCGTCCTCGTTGGCGGCAGCGGGCTTCTCGTCGGCAACGAGCGGGGCGACGCAAGTGATAGCGATCAGTGCGATGACGGTGAGGAGGGTTCGCGGCATGGGCACATCTTCCCAACGGCGGTGAAGCGCGGCAAGAGTGGACTCCCCGACACGCGGGCATCCGTCATTTGACATCCCCCCGCGCGCCCGGATCATCCGTGCCGTGCCCCGTTCCCGCCAACGACTCCTGACCCTCGCCCTCGCCGCGATCGCGTTCCTGCCGATGCTCGGTGACCGCGACGTGATCACGTCGCACGAGGCCCGCGTGGTGCAGACGGCCCGCGCGATGGCCGCCTCGGGCTGGCCCTGGGCCGCCCAAACTGTCGACGTCGCGCCGGTCAAATTGTTCAACAGGCCCGGCGAGGCGCTCGACCTCCGCGCCGACCCGGACGCGCCCACCTTTCCGGTCAACCCGTGGCTCGTGCCCATCCTGAACGGCGAGATCCGTCTGCAGAAGCCGCCGCTGCCGTACTGGTGCTCGGCGATCCTGTTCAAGGCGTTCGGCGGCGAGGCGGGGTGGTCGGCGGCGCTGTCGCGACTCGCGCCGGCGCTCCTCGGGTTTCTCGCCACGTTTTTGATCGCCGACCTGGCGCGGCGGACCATCGGCCGCCGCGCCGCGCTGCCGGCGGCGCTCGTCTGGGCATCGCTGCACTTCGCGTCCGACGAGTTCCGCAAATCCATGGCGGACCCGTACCTGGCGTTCTTCACGCTCGCGACCCTCTGGGCCTGGGTCCGCGCCACCGCCCCCGACCGATCCGCAATCCGCAATCCGCAATCCGAGATCACCCACCATCCCACCATCACCCCATCCCGCCATCCCTCCACGGCCTTCATCCTCGTCTCGTACGTCAGCCTCGGCCTCGGACTGATCGCCAAGGGCCCGCCGATCTTCATCACGCTGTTACCGCCGCTGATCGTGTACCACGTGCTTTACCGGAAACGCGGCGCGCGGTTCCCGCGCCCGTGGCTCGCGCACGTCGCCGGCGTCGTCCTGTGCCTCGCGATCGCCGCCCCGTGGACGTGGTACGTCTTCAAGACCGTCCCCCACGCCTGGGACATCTGGCGGTTCGAATCGATCGGCGAGGTCACCGGCGAAAACACCAACAACGTCCGCCCCGCCTTCTACTACGGCCCGATCCTCTTCGAAGTCGCCCTGCCCTGGACGCCGATCTGGATCGCCGCGCTCGTCCTGCCGTTCGCGCGGCGCAAGCGCACAAATACCGTCGGTACCGCCGCCCAATCCGCAATCCGAGATCCGAAATCCGAAATCCCCACGCCCCATCGCACCATCACACCACCCCCCCATCACTCGCTTTTCCCCACCCTCGCCTACCTCATCCCCGTCCTGCTCTTCTCGTTCGTTCACCTCAAGAAAAAGGCCTACCTGCTCCCGGCGGCGCCGATGATGGCGCTGATGGTCGCGTCCGCGCTGGTCACGCTGATGGCCGGGGCCCGGCGGTTCGGGACCAAGTCGTTCGCGTCGTTCATCCTCGCCGGGCAGGCGCTGATCCCGCTCGCGTTCGCGATCGCGCTACCGGTCATCGTGTGGAAGGAGAAGCTGCCGGTCGCGCCGGCGCTGCTGGCGATCGTCCCGGCGGCGATGGCGGCGGTCGCGCTGTTCTCGGCCCGCCTCTACCTGCCGCTGACGGCCGGTGCGTGCGGGCTGGTGATCGCGGTCTTCTCGCTCGCGTACAACGGGCCGGGCGACAACCGCCGCTCCCCCCGGCCCGCCGCCGCCGCCCTTCGCGCCGCGCTGGCGGCCGACCCGCGCGCGGCCGTGGCCCCGGACGCGCTCCCGCCCGAGGCCACGTGCTACCTGCCGCTCGACCTGCCCACGATCGCCGAGCGGCCGACGGCGCCGACGCTGTACCACCTGGTCGATTCGCGGGAGCGCGACCGCAAGCGGCCGGAGACGGAGCGAACGCCCGCGTCGTTCGCCAACGCCTACCCGCTGCTCAAGATCCGCGAGGTGGAGGCGATCCCGATCGAGGGCGAGGGCCGGCCGCGGTACCGGCTGTTCAGGCTGACGCTGGATGCGACGCCGCGGAAGGTGCTTGCGGAGTAGATGCGGGTTGCAGGGCGACCATGTTTAGCCGCGACCCGTAGGGCAAGCGCAGCGCCGCCCGGAGGGGAGCGCGGGTGCGCGGTCTCGAAAGACGCGCTCCCCTGCGGGCTCGCTTGACGCTCGCCCTCCGGGTCGCGGCTAAACGGGGGAGTCTGCTACTTTGACGCTTCTCAATACCACCCCCCAGTCTCCGCGCCTTCCCCTCGATTCACGTAATAATATCGCATCGCATCGATCAGATGGTCGTGCACGCCGTCTTTGATGGGGAGTTCGCCGCCGCCATCGGGGTAGCGGTACCCCTTCAGCGCCGCGATCAGTCGGGCGCAGCGGGGGTGGACGTGCAGCGTGACCGCGCCGGTGCCGCTGCGGAGGCCCAGGCGGATCAGCTCCAAGCCCTCGGTGATCCGGCTCCCCCGGCTCAGCACGCGCCAGCCCGCGCGCCGCAGCCAGCTCACGTCCGACGCCGCCGTCTGCGTGCTCCGCGCGTTCCCGGCCGGGTCGCACCCGACGCGGCGGATCAGGCCGTACGCGCGGGCCCGTTCGCGGATCGCCTCGACGTGGTGCTCCATCGTCTGCATCGGCTGCACGTACTCGTCGACGACGAACGAGTTCCCCGACCGGTCGCGCAGGACGAACAGGCACACGAGCGGCGCGTTGAACCCGAAGTCGACGCCCAGATAGAGGCCCTCGGGAGATTGCGGATTTGGGATGGCGGATTGCGGATCGGTCGGCAAGGATTCGCGGACGTGGATGAGGGGATCGAAGCTCGGGAAGACGCACCCTTTGGTCTTCGGCCGCCGGCAGAGCATCTCGGCGTCCCACGTGTCGGCGCTGACGCGCGACTTCATGCGGATCGCGTCGTCGATACGCAGGAAGCCGTCGGACTTGATCTTGGCGATGCCCTGGCACTCGGGGTGGAGCGCGCAGGTGGCGCAGACGCGCTCTTCGGGGCACTTTTCGAGCACGTCGAGGACGCACCAGCGGAGGACGGCGGTGCCCTCGGCGGTCGCCCGGTCGATCACGCGCTCCATAAGTCCGCCGACGTTGTGGCAGGTGGAGATGGCCTCGACGGCGCCGCGGACGGTGCGGGCGTCGCCGTCGATCGGGCCGCGGCTGCGCGTGACGAGCTGTGCGGCCTCCCACACGCGCGGGTCGAACAGCTCGACCTCGTCGCACCGCAGCTTCTGCACGCGCAGGCCGCGGACGGCGCGCTGGGATTGGGTGACGACGCCGGCGGACGCGCCGGTGTCCATCGTCACGCGCGTGCCGCCGAGCTTTCCCTTCACGTGATCTTTCGCCAGCCGCTCCAGGTCCGGCAGCAGGTGCTCCCACACGCGGAGGGACTGTTCGAGCGACCCGCCGAGGATCCGCACGGCCGTCTGCGGCTTGTGCAGCAGATCGAGCAGCGTCGCCGCCGCGGCCATGCGGGTCTTGCCGCCCCCGCGCGGGGCGACGACGACGAGGTCCGCGCCGGGCTCGAGATAGGCCTTGGCCAGGTAGTCGAACGGCGAGCAGTGCCCGGGGCAGACGCCGGTGCGGGGCATTTTCAGGCCGAGGTGGGTCGTGACCCAGTCGTAGAGCGAATTCGCGTCCGCGCAGGGGGTGAAGAGGTGGTCGGGGGCACTTGCGAGCTCGACTCGCGACGTCGTTACGGGTGCCGTCTCGCGCTCCACGTCCGGCATGGAAGGCGCGTCACCCTCCGGAGGGCCCGCCGTCTTCCGCTTCTCCCGCGACCGGCGAGCCCGGCCGCGTTTCCCCGCGACCAGGCGAGCGCCGGACGCGTGCATCTGCGCCAGGTGTTCCCGGTCCTCCGTCGGCTCCTGCTTCTCCACTTCTTTCGACTGATTCGAACCCATGGTAGCCCCCGATCGATTGTGAATGATCTTCCGTCGCCCCGATCCGCCGCACGCTCACGAGCCCTACTTTCCTCCCTCCCGGTCGTACAGGTAATACACCATCCCCTTCGGCGTGACCCCGACCTCCCGCATGCCGCCGCGCGCGAAGAAGGGATGCACGCGGCCCATCGCCGCCAGCGCCTCCACCCACCGCACGCCCGCCCGCGCACACGCCGCCCGCACGAGCCGCGACGCCAGCCCCATGGCCCGGAACTGCGGGTGCACGACCACGCGCGAGATCGTCCGGACGTTGGCGTTGACGAACCGCAGCCGCTCGCGCGGCCCCATCCGCTCCAAGCCGAGGGCGCGGTCGCGCGCCGCGCCGGCGACGCAGGGGTAGGAGAGCACGGCGACAGCGACGACGCGCCGCACGTCGTGGTCGACGTGCCGCACGACCCAGACCCCCGCCCAGGTGGCCGGGCGGCCGGCACGGTAGTGGAACCGCTCGAGCGCGACGTAGTCGACGGGCGTGCCGCGCGCGAGCTCGAAATGCCCCGGCAAATACGTTGTCCAACGCATGTGTCCCCCTACATTGAAATGGTGGCATGGGTACCGCCCGTAGGGCGATACCCGTGATCGGCGCCGTCACGCGAACCGCGCTCCCCTGCGGGCGGCGCTGTCGCCTGCCCTACGGGTCGCGGCTAAACGGAGAGACGGTCACCCGCCCGAAGTCGCACCGCACGACCACGTCCGGCGCGAGCGCCTCGATCAGGTCCTCGTGGCTCGTCGCGACGACGGCGCTGAGGGCCGTGTTGGTGATCGCCCGGCGGACGCACCGCGCGACGACGCGCGCGGTGATGCGGTCGAGGAGCGCGCCGAACTCGTCGGCGGCGAGGACCGCGCCGCCGGGCCGGCGCTCCGCGCGCCCCAGCCCGACGGCAAGTCGCAATCGCCACCGCTGGCCGTCCGACAGTTGGTTCGGGTGACGGAGGTAGCTCCACACCTCGCCCAGGCCGACGCGCGACAGCGATTCGAGCGCCCGGATCGTGAGCGCGTCGGCGTCGGCGATCGGCGTCGCCAGGCGCGCGTCGCACGCGGGGCGGTGGGCGGATGCGATCGCGTCGGCGACGACGTCGACCGTGGGTCGGTCCGGGAGGCGCAGCCGCGCCAGGTCGATCCAGAGGCCGTCCGTCCGCCGGTGGCTGTCGCGCAGGGCGCGGAGCAGCGTCGACTTGCCGGCGCCGCTCGGACCGGTGATCAGGATCAGCTGCCCGGGCGCGGGCGCGAAGTCGGGCGGGAGTTGCGGATCCGGCGGCGCGGCGAGGTGGGCGGCGACGTCGGTGTCGCTCAACCCGAACCACTCCGCGACGCGCCGCGTACGGGGCAGACAATCAGTAACGGATGACATCGTTCCCCCCTCGTCGGTATGAGGTGTGTCGAACACGACCGAGCGCCGAAAGCCCACGGAACTCGTTCCGTGGGTTCATCTCCTGATGCAATGAAACTCGATTCCCTGTTTCTGCTATCGCGCGGACCTGCGGGCCGCGTGCCAACCCTTGATGTACGTGAGCACCTTCCGCAGCGCGTACTCGGTGACGCCGTACTCTCGACAGATCTGCGTCGGCCCCCAGCGGCGGAGGTAGTAGGCCAGGCCCAGGTCGCGGTGCCCTTCGGGCAGGAGTTGGCCGTGCTCGATCAGGGCGATGACGAGCGGGTCGTGCAGGCGGGTGACGATGCGGATCATCCGCCGGGAGACGGTCTGGATCGGCACGTTGGTCAGGACGGCGATCTCCCGGCGCGACATCCGGCCCGACAGGACCATCTCGACGAGCTTCCGCTCGGCCGGGTCGAGATAGGCCAGACCCTTGGCGGCGATGGGGCCGATCTGGACGCCCGCGAAGCCCTTGGTATGACGCTGTTCTAACAGGTTCATAACTGCTTCCCTCCCATCGAGTTAAGCCGTACTGGCGGGGGCCACGTCCGTTCGACCGTGTTTAACGCTCGATAAACTTGTTCCCTAGTATGTGCCGATGTTCGGGTTTTGTCAAGGTTGTTCATTGCATTTCTTGTTTGGACGCAGTATGAATAACTCTTGCCGAACATAAGCTGAACCACCGAGGCACGGATGCACGATCAATAGAGACGGATTTCGGCGTGAGCGTGGGTCAGCGCTGAACGTCGTCGTGTCGCGTGCTTTTCGTTGGTTCAACTGATCGGGACGTGTCGCCATGGACAGCATGGGTGCCAAAATCCGCCGGATGCGCCGCCGCCTGGGCTTTACGCTGGACGAGCTGGCGGCCAAGACGGGCATTTCCAAGCCGTACCTGTCGTTGATCGAGACGGGCCGGGTGAACAACCCGCCGTCCGACGACAAGCTGCGGAAGCTGGAGGAGGTGCTGGGGTTCCCGGCGAGCGAGCTGGTGACCGAGGCCCACCTGCAGCGCACGCCGCGGGACGTGCGGGCGATGCTGCACCAGTTGCTCGCCGAATCCGGAAAGGCGAAGGGCGGGAGTGCGCCGGTGAACGGCAGCACCAAACCGGCGAACGGCGCCGCCCAGCTCAAGCCCGGGTTCGCGGGGGGGATCAATCTGGACGCGGCGTACCTGTCGGGCGTGCTGCAGCAGTTCGTCGAACAGTCGTCGCCCAACGTCGAGCGGGTCAGCACCAACTCCGTGCCGGTGATCAACAAGGTCTCGGCCGGTTACCCGAAGGACTTCACCGACATGTCGTACCCCAAAGGCGTGGCAGACGATTACGTGGGCTGCCCGGACCTGCAGGACCGCGACGCGTTCGCGGCCCGCGTGCACGGGGACAGCATGACGCCGAAGTACCGCGAGGGCGACATCGTGATCTTCTCGCCCGCGGCGGTGATCAAGAGCGGTGACGATTGCTTCGTGCGGTTCGAGGACGGGACGACGACGTTCAAGCGGGCGTTCTTCGAGAAGGACGAGGCCGGCGCGGAAGTCCTGCGACTCCAGCCGCGGAACGAGCGGTACCGGCCGAAGGTGGTGGCCCGGGAGGAGGTCGCGGGGATGTACAAGGCGGTGTACCGGTACCAGCGGGTGGACCTGGCGGAGGAGGAGTAGGGGGTTGCCGAGTGCCCAATGGTGGTACGATCGCCGTGTGCAGCAGGAGCCGCGGGTGATCGTGATGGGGTATTCGGAAGCCGGGATGTTCCTGCGCGCCCCCGGCGCGGCGGAGGTGGTGGGGGTGGTGTCGGTTCACGGCCGCCGAGAGTACGGCGTGGAGACCGAGGCCGGTGTGCCGCGGCTGGACCTGGTGTTCGATGACGTGGACGTCCCCGTAGCGGGCGACACCCGTGCGTGGGCGGAGGTGGAGTCGCGGCGGCGGTGGAACGCGGCGAACGGGCTGATCGAGGTCGCGCCGACGCCCGCAGACGTCCGGGCGGTCGTCGATTTCGCGGATCAGATGCGCGGGCGCGGCGGGGTCGTGCTGTGCCACTGCGGCGGCGGAATGAGCCGGGCGCCGGCCGTCGCGGTGATCCTGCTGGCGGCGTGGCGCGGGCCGGGCGCGGAAGAACGGTGCGTGCGGGACGTGGTCGCGGCGCGACCGGGCGCGACGCCGCACGAGGGACTGGTGCGGATGGCGGACGAGGGGATGGGGCGCGGGGGGCGGTTGGTGGAAGCGGTTCGAGATGCGACGAATCAACCGTGGCCGAGTTTGTAGGGCGCTCAAGCCGGACAAAGACCGTGGATAGCCGCCGGCGGAAGCCGTCGGGCGCGTGGCGCTCCGACGCCCCGTAGTGAACGCGCACGCGGGGAGGGAACCGAGGTCTCGAACACTTCCATCGCCGTTCGCAGGGCCCGCGGGATGAAAACCGCGACGACGCGAAGCGACTGACGCTGCCATTGTGGGAGCGGCCGTGCAAATCAACGGTGGACGCGCGCTAGTGATCCCCACGGTCGCCTTGGCCCTTCGGAGCCTTGGTCTTGGCCTTGCTCCGCCTGTCGGCGGCGAGCGAGCGGCCAACGTCGTCACTCTCCTTGAACTTGCCCGCCTTGTCGCGGCGGACGTAACGCTTGTCGGTGCCGGTATCGATGAGTTCGCGTTTGGCGGGCATTGGGACGCTCCGGTTAGGGGTGTCCTCGACCGTGCAAATCGAATGCCGGGCGGATGAGGCGAGCCGTCGAGGGCACGACCCAGCGGGCACGGCTTTGCTCGCGCCTTCGCGCGACCCGCGTCCCACGTAAAAGACGTACCTAGCGGTCGCACCGAAGGTGCACGTGGGCGTCGCCGCGCCCGGACCGATCGCACTTTCGATTCGATTCGTGCGCGCCACCAGAGCGCTCTCGCCGCGGGAGACGGCGGCTGGTCGACAGTCCTACGCGCCAGCAGGTCGTTGACCCGCAGCTAACCCGGGACTGCTGGTCGTGTGAGGATCGCCCCGCATTCCGGACACCGTTCCGGCGTCGCCCGGAGGTCGTACCCGCACGCCGGGCACGCGCCCGGATCGCGCCGCCGGGCGCGGCGGAACAGGGCGCGAACCACCGGCCAGCCGAGGCAGGCGGCCGCCGCGGCCGGGCACCAGTGGGGGACCACAACGTACCGGAGTTCGCTCGACGCGCCGGACCCGCGGTACGACTCGGTCCCGCGCGCGAAGCCGGCGAACGCCTCGCGGGAGCTGCCCCAGAGGCTCGTCTCAACGGCCCACGGGCCCGGCGACCGGTAAGCGTGAAAGATCATCGCGGGCCGGGCCGGATAGGGGTCCGCCTCGCGCAAGCGCGTCTCGGTCTCCGTGATCTGCACCCACACCGACCCGCGCGCCGACGAGACGACCACCGACCGCGTGATCGCGCCGTGGTCGTACCCGCGCTCCACAAACCCGGGCAGTTGGACGTAGACGTGGTCCGCGCCGAGGTAGCTCCGCGCCCAGAACACGACGCTCGCGGCGCAGAGGAGGAGGCCGACCGCCGAAACGGCGAAGGCGAGCATGTGAAGCGCGCGGCGCACGGGACGGGATCGTAACACAACCGAAATGCGCGGCTTCCATCTCCGAATCCGATGGCAACGCGCTACCTCCCGGTCCCTTCCGCGCGGGTCGCCCCACACTCCGGGCACCGTTCCGGCGTCGCGCGGCAGTCGTAGCCGCAGGCGGGACACAAATTCGGGTCGCGCCGCCGGCGGCGCAGGGCGAGCGTCAGGCGGACCGCCGGGAGCAGCGCGAACGCGACGGTCGGCATCCACCACGGGGCCCAAACCCGGCGGTTCCGGTGAATCGGGTGCGGCGCGCCGACCCAGTAGCCGGCGCCCAGGAACGCGCGCACGTCGTCGGTGCCGTCGTCCCGGACGGCGAGCGGCGGGGGTGGCCGGTCGATGTGCCACTTCGACTCGGGCGGGGGCAGGGGTTGGCGGGTCGGCCCCCACGGCGCGTCCTGCGTGCGCGTCTCGACGGCGACCGTGCCCGCCGACGAGAGGAACCAGACGGCCGATTCGTGCACGTGCGGGCCGGACGGGCCGCGGGGGGTTGGGTCCAGGGTCCAACGGCTGCGGTACATGCGGTCGCCGACCGTGTAACTGCGGATCCAGAACGTGACCGATGCGAGGAAGAGAAGGACGGAGAACGCGGTCACGGCGGAGAGGATCGCGCGGCGCACGCGGGTCATCGGCGGGCGATCGTACCACACGCGGACTGACGCGACTCCCGCGCACTCGGCATCCGACCGTCTCACGGGTCGCTCCCCAGTT
>DATHXE010000922.1:0-5456 GCA_035459845.1 Tepidisphaeraceae bacterium
CAAACCCGTTCGACGTATCGCTGCTGTGGCTCCAGGGCGCGGCGACGACTAAGACGCTCGCCGGCAGCGCGATTCAGTTCAACAACGCGACGGAGTTCGGGGGGCTTTCGATTAATTCGAGCGCGGGCACGTGGAACGTCAACACGGACCTGCGCCTGGCCGTCGACACGTACTTGACGGCGGGGACCGGCACGAACGTGACGATCAACGGCCGGTTCGGGGGCCCGGGCAAACTGCTGGTCAAGGGCAGCTCAACGCTGGTCGTCGCGGGGACCGGGCACACGCACGCCGGGACCGACATCGTAAACGGGTCGTTGACGATCGGATCGAACGGGAACCTCGGCGCCGGGCCGGTGCGGCTGCTGACGGGGTTGGGGAACCCGCGGCTGGTCGTGCCCGGGGCGGCGAACCTCGTATCGCCGAACGGGTCGGTGTTCGTCGGCGAGGCCGGGTCGGTCGAGTTCGGGACCGTGTCGGCGGCGGCGATCGCGAAACTGGACCGGACGTCGAACGGGCTGCTGGCACTGACCCCGACGACGGTCATCTCGGGGGCGCTGGATTTGGGCAACCTGCCGGACCTGCGCATCGGGGTGTCGGACGCGGCGGTGGGTGGCGGGGTGACACTGAGCGCGGCGATCGTCCCGGGCGGGAGCACGTACCGGTTCGGAGGGACGACGCAGGGGGGTGACCTGCTGGGCGGGGACGTGCTGACCGTCGCGACGGCGTTGACCGACGGCCCGGGCGGGGCGCCGCGGTCGGTCAACGTCGGGCAGTCGTGGGCGCCGTCGGGCGGGCGGGTCCGCCTGACGAACATGGGCAACTCGTATTCGGGGGGGACGCTGGTCGAACGGTCGACGTCGGGGAGCTTATGGCTGTCGATCGACCGGGCGTACACCGCGACGGACCGGCCGTTCGGGACCGGCGCGCTGACGGTCGAGGGGGCGGTGTCGATCGACGGGGCGGCCGGGTCGGTCGGGGGGCTGGCGACGCCGATCGTGCTCAAGCCGGGGAGCCAGGTCGTGCTGAACAACGTGGGCGGGACCTCGGCGAGCCCGACGAGCCAGGTGGCGGACCGCTGGGGCGACGCGCAGCCGCTGGCGATGAACGGGACGACGGTCGAACTGCGGACGGTCGGGAGCGGGACGGTGACGGAGACGGTGGGCGCGACGACGTACGCGGACCGGTCGACGATCTTGCTGTCGCACGCGGAGACGGGGACGGCGGGGGTCGACGTGCTGGCGATGGCGTCGCTGGCGCGGGAGGGGAGGGGGACGCTGCTGGTCGACTCGCGGCGCGTGCAGCCGGGCGCGGCGGCGCGGCAGGCGCGGGTGGCGTCGCTCGGGGCGGGGATGGTCGACCCGGTCTCGGGGATGGTGCACCCGTCGGTGATCCTGGGCGACACGTGGAACGAGGGGTTCTACTTCGCGAAGGTCGACGCGTCGGGGAACCTGATCAAGATGCCGATGGTCGGGCCGTACAACTCGGCCAGCGACAGCGAGGTGGTGGACGGGCCGTCCGTGACGTTCGCGGACGAGACGGTCTGGGCGATGAAGATGTTCGGGACGCACACGATTTCGCCGGGCGTGACGCTGACGATCCGGAGCGGCGGCCTGAACCTGATCGCGACGACGCTCAAGGGAGGCGCCCTTTCGTTCGCCAACAACGGGGCGCCGGTCGAGGGGATCGTGTTCGTGACGCGCGACGAGGTGATTTCGACGCCGCTGACCGCCCGCGCGGGACTGACCGTGTTCGGGAACGTCTTGTCGAGCCTGACCCTGTCGGGGACCAACGACGTCGCCGGCCCGCTGACCCTGTACACGACGCTGACGCTGGGGAGCGCCGGCGCGGTGCCCGCCGGCCTGCCGGTGCATTTGGGCGAGGGCGGGACCCTGGCCCTGTCGGGCCGCGACCTGACCGTATCGTCCCTGACCGGGACCGGACGGGTGGACGGTTCGCTGGTCGGTTCGTCGACGTTCACGGTCGACACGGCGACGGACTGCGAGTTCGGCGGCACGATCGTCGACCGAACGATTTCCGGCCGACTGCTGACGCTGATCAAGCGGGGGCCGGGGACGCTCACGCTCACGGGGGCGAACCGGACGATCGCGACCGAGACGTTCGAGCCGACGATCTACCGGCTCGGCGGGTACCTGGGGCTGACGCACGTGCAGGAGGGGACGCTCGTGCTGGCCGAGCGGTTCCGGCAGTACGGGGCGTACCGGACCGACGCGGGGGCGTCACTGGTGTTCAAGACGGACCACGCGATCACGAACCTGGAGGGCGAGGGGAGCACGACGGTGCGCGGCGGGGCGGTGGTGACGACGGGCCGGGTCAGGCAGGGGGCGCTGACGGTGACCGAAGGCGCGGTCGTGCGCGTGCGCGCGGGCGGCGGCGACGGCGGCGTGAGCCGAGTCGGCGCGCTGAGCGTGACCGGCGGCGGGGCGCTGGACCTGGCGGACGGGGCGATGGTGATCGACCACGAGGGCGGGGCGACGTCGCCGGCCGGGGCGGTGCGCGGGCTGCTGGCTTCGGGGTACGCCGGCGGGGCGTGGACGGGGCCGGGCGTCCGGAGCTCGACGGCGGCGGCCGCAACCTCGGACGGGCGGAGATACGCGCTGGGATATGCCGAGGCGGCGGTCGTCCTCGGGCTGGCCGACGACGGGTCTGCGGCGACTTGGCTGGGGCAGACCGTGGACGCGACGACCCTCCTGGTCCGCTACACGCTCGCCGGCGACGCGGACCTGAATGGCGAGGTCGGGCTGAACGACCTGGTGGCGCTGGCGAACCATTACGGGAACGTGACCGGGCAGACGTGGTGGGACGGCGACTTCGACTACAACGGGGAGGTGGGCCTGAACGACCTGGTGATCCTGGCGAACCAGTACGGGAGCGTGCTCGGCGCGGCCGCGGACCGCCCGGCCGGGGGCTTCGCGGCGGACTGGGCGCTGGCGCAGGATCTCGCGGCGCAGGGGGTGACGAGCGTTCCGGAGCCGGGTGGGGCGGGGGTCCTTCTGATCGGGCTGGGGCTGGGACTCGTGCGTCGGCGACGATGATTGGCCGCGCGGGGGAACCCTTTCGGGTGCGGGTGGGATCGCAGCCGGTGGTGAGTTCTTGGCCGGGCGCGTGGTGAAGTGTTCACCGGCGCGGTCGGTGCGCGGGGGCCAGAAGTGGCCGCGGGCGCGCCGGAATGCGATTCGGGGAGCCGGGGGGTGTCGGCACGGCGATTGCCTTGGGTCACCGCCGCACACCAAGGAGCCGAGTGGAGACCGCGACGGGACGGACGGGCAGGGGGTTGAGTGGGTTTACGCTCGTCGAGCTGCTCGTTGCGATCGGCATCATCGGCGTGCTGGTGTCGATCCTGTTGCCGGTGCTCGGCAAGGCGCGGCGCGCGGGGAACCGCGTGATCTGCATGAACAACCTGCGCCAACTCGGGGTGGGCGCGGCGGGGTACGCGTCGGACTACCACGGCGTGATCCCGTGGGAGGGGTACGCCGAGGGCGACCGGCAGATCCGCCACGTCGGGTGGTGGGGCGACCCGGCCCAGTGGTTCAACGCGATGCTGAAATACGCGGGGCAGACGCCGTACTTCGACCAACAGGAGGCCGACGCCGCGGGGATGCGCCGACTGCCGCAGAGCGGGGACACGTCGCTGATGATCTGCCCGGAGGCGGGACCGCCGGTCGCCGGGCCGAAGGACGATCTGGTGACGGACGGGTATCTGATGCTGTGGGGGTGCGACCCGTTCTACACGACGCCGGACCGGCGGAAGACGTACTGGTGCTACGGGTACAACACGCAGCTCGACGCCGGGGTGGAGGACCGGAACGTGGGGCACCGGGTGACGCTGCGCGCGACGGCGGTCAAGGGGGCGTCGGAGGCGGTGCTGCTGGTCGAGAAGCTGATGGCGCCGGGGGAGTTCGACCCGCCGTTCTCATCCGGCGTGGGGCAGGGGGAGGTGAGCTGGAAGGAGTTCACGACGCGGCACGACGGGGGCGGGTTCCTGCTGTTCCTTGACGGGCACGTGTCGTACTTCAAACGCGACGAGGTGATCAACGGGCCGGGGGCGCCGGACGACCGGAATCAGCCGGGGAAGATCATCTGGAATCCGGGGGGGAAGTCGCAGTGACATTTGGTTGTGAGGCAATAGTCGTTGAAGCGGCTAGTTGGGAACTTTGGAGAGGAGCGGTCGGATGACGGGCAAGCAGTGTGGGATGGCAGTGGTGGCGGCGGTCGCGGCGATGTGGGCCGGCGCGGCGGAGGCGGCGTTTACGCACGGGAACTTATACATCGTGCAGGTGGGCACGGCGGGCGGGACGCTGAGCGACGCGGCCCAGCCGGTGTCTCTCGTGGAGTTCAATCCCGCCGGCGTGCAGGTCGGGGCGGCGCACGCGCTGCCGTCGACCGGGGCGTCGACGGCGCTGACGCTCAGCGGCGCGGGCAGCCACGACGGGCACCTGAACTTCTCGACCAACGGGCAGTACCTGCTGCTCGGCGGATACCGCGCTAATGCGGGCGCGGCCAACCCGGTGATCGGGACGTCGGCGGGCGCCAACCGCGTGATCGGGCGGATCGACTCGACGTGGGCGGCGGATACCACGACGGCGCTGAACGACGCGTACGACCAGACGGAGATGACGGCGGTGGTGTCGGATACGGGGAGCCGATTCTGGACGGCGGGTAGCGGGAGCTACGTGTCGGGGCTGAACTCGCTCCCGACGACGACCGGCGGGCTGCGGTACGTCGGGGCCGTCGGGGCGACGTCCTCGGTCAATGTCAGCCGGACGCAGGCGACGGGCGGGGCGAACGCGCCGGACAGTTTGCGCGGGGCCAAGCTGATCGACGGGCAGATCTACGTGAACACGGCGGCGAAGGAGTCGTTTGACAACAAGCGCGGGATCTTCACGACGACGCCGGCGCTGCCGACGAGTGGGGCGGCGGCGGTCGCGGACTTCGTGGTCAACGCCGACGGGAACCCGGCCGACTCGACCGGCAAGTTCGCGCCCAAGACGGACTTCGTCCTGTTCGACCTGAACCCGAGCGTGCCGGGGTTCGACGTCGCGTACGGCACGGGCGGGAAGCTGGATTACGAGAAGTGGTCGCTGGTCGGCGGGCAGTGGACGCGGGCGACGAACAAGTCGATCGCGAGCGGCGAGATCCAGGCGATGGACGGGATGCTCGACGCGTCGGGGAACGTCGTGCTGTACGCGACGACGGCGACGGCGGTCTACAAGCTGACGGACACGGCCGGGTACGGCAACGATTTCTCGACGACGTTCGCGCAGATCTACGCGGCGCCGGCGGGGACGGAATTCCGCGGGCTCGCGGTGGCGGTGCCGGAGCCGGGGATGGTCGGCGCGATCGCGGTGGCGGGCGTCGGGATGATGATGCGGCGGCGGCGGAAGTAGACGGGATTTGGAAGGCGAACGGAACCCACGGTGCGAGCACCGTGGGCTTTC
>DATHXE010000923.1:0-5189 GCA_035459845.1 Tepidisphaeraceae bacterium
GTGAACCGGTCGGCGTACGTCTGATCCTGCACGCAGCAGACCGCAAGCCGGCGGAACGTCGCACCGATCAGCGGGCGGACCAGGCGGTAGCGCTTGAAGCTACTCGACGTCAGCCGGCCGTTGACCAGGGCGACCGGGATCCCGCGCCGCTCGCAGTGGCGGACGAAGTTGGGCCAGACCTCGAGTTCCATCAGCACGACGACGTCGGGATTGTGGGCGTCGAGAACGCGCCCGACGGCGCGGGAGAAGTCGAGCGGGTAGCGGATGACGGCGACGCCGGGCTGTTCGCCGTAAAGCTGGGTGGCCCGGGCGTAACCCGTCTCGGTCGTCGTCGAGATCGTCACGTGCAATCCCGGCGAGGCGGTGCGGAGCGCGCGGACGAGCGCGGGCGTGGCGTTGATCTCGCCGAGCGACACGGCATGGATCAGGACGGCCGGCTTGGCCGGGTCGCGGCGGGCGGCGGCGGGCTGGCCGTTCGGCTTGCCCATGCGGTTGCGCAGGGCGGAGAAAACCTTCCGGCGGGCCGACGGCTTGATCAGCCAGAACGGCGCGCTGACCCCGAGCCCCAGGCCGTAAGCGAAATCGTAGCGGTTGGGCATGTGCGTGGGCTCGATTGTGGGAACGGCCGGGATCAAAGACAAGGGATCCGCGGGCGGGATTGTTCGGGGTGTCCCGTTGGGCGGGCGGGGGGCCGTGTTCCGGGTGGGGTGCGTGCGGGTGTCGAGTGTTCGATACCTCACGCGGCGAGCGGCGGCGATGGCGGTTTGGGTGCCATGCCCTCGCGAGCCGCCGGTTCGATCACCCTCGCGCGAACAGCGTGATCGGCTCGCGTGGGCATGCCCCAGAGGCGCTCGCTCGCGAACGAACGCCATTGCGTGTTCGATTTTGAGTTCCAACGCATCTGGGGCATGCCCACGCACCGCGACGACCGATTCTCGCGAATCAGATTTCGTTGGCGCGGTGCGAGGGCATGGCACCCGGAATTCGGCGAAACGCCTCGTTCCGCGCGTCGTCCGGTATGATGTCCGTCCCTCGTCGTCTTACACCCCGGAGCCACCCGCCATGCGACGTTCGTATTCCGTCGAATCGCTCGAACCCCGTCACCTGCTCGCGGCGGCGGGGCTGTTCACGCCGCCCGCATCTTTGCCGAGCATCGGCGTCGCGC
The DNA here is from genome assembly GCA_035459845.1 of Tepidisphaeraceae bacterium. Lineage (GTDB taxonomy): Bacteria > Planctomycetota > Phycisphaerae > Tepidisphaerales > Tepidisphaeraceae > DASPKW01. The sequence goes on from DATHXE010000923.1 coordinate 1,166, forward strand.
CGAGCGTCGTCGCGACCGGTGACCTGAACGGCGACGGCCGCCTCGACCTGCTCCTCTCCGGCGGTACCTCGCAGACGGTCTACGACACGGCCGGTAAGCCCACCACGTTCTTCAACGGCACGCTCCGCGCGCTCCTGGGCAACGGGCGCGGCGGATTCACGCTCGCGCCGCAGGAGATCGCCCTGACCGACCAGGTCACCGACATCGTCCTGGCGGACCTGAACAAGGACGGGCGGATGGACCTGATCGCCAACGCCGGCACGAAAGTGCTCGTGTTCAGTGGCGCCGGCGCGGGGGGCTTGCGAACGGCGGTGAGCTACGCGGCCAACGCCGTCGGGCCGGGCGCCGAGATCGTCGTCGGCGACTTCAACAAGGACGGCGCGCTCGACGTGGCCGCGTCGGGATACCGGCAGATCGGGACGAACCAACTCAACGCGCCGATCCTCGAATCCGAGATCGCTGTGCTCTTCAACAACGGCACGGGCGGGTTGGGGGCCCCGGTCCTCACGCACATCGCCGGGAGTGCGCGGCTCGCGCTCGCGGCGGCGGACTTCAACGGCGACGGTCGCACCGACCTGGCCGCCGGCACCGCGGCGGACGTGAAGATCCTGTTCTCCAGCGGCAACGGGACGTTCAGCTTCCCCTCCGCGATCGCCAAGCCGGGCCTGGCGAGCCTGGCCGCGGCCGACCTCGACCGCGACGGCCAGGCCGACCTCGTCTGGCTCTCGGGCCAGCGCTCGATCTCCTACGCCCTGGGCAACGCCAACGGCACGTTCGACGCGCCCACGACGCTCTCGACCGCCAAAGGCACGGCCGTCAGCGTCGGCGACGTGAACGGCGACGGCAAGCTCGACATAGTCACCGGCCACGACACGCTCGGCAGCGGCTTCTTCCTCGGTCAGGGGGATGGCAACTTCATAGCCGTGACGGACCTGCCGACCGCCTCGCCAGGCGTCGCCGGCGACTTCAACGGCGACGGCCGGGCAGACTTGGTCGCCATCGACGGCAAGACCGTCAGCCTGGCGACCGCCCCGCTCGTCTTCGTCACCGCGGACCGCACGCTGATCATCACCGGCTCGCGCCGGGCGGACGTGATCACCGTCGCCGCCAGCGGCACGCAGGTCGTCATCGTCCGCAACGGCCAGACGTTCACGGCCAGGTCGTCCCGCGTCCGCAGGATCGAGGTGATCCTCGGCATCGGCGACGACAAGCTCACGATCGACGCATCGGTCTTCGCGCCCGCGTACGTCTCGGCCGGCGCCAACAACGACACGATCACCGGCGGCTCGGGCAACGACACGCTCCAGGGCGACAATGGCAACGACGTCCTGGCCGGCGGCGCAGGCAGCGACATCCTCCAGGGCGGGAAGAACGACGACCTGCTCTTCGGCGGGGCCGAGTCCACCGACTCGCTGTACGGCAACGCGGGTGCCGACACGTTCCGCAAGGCGGACTTCAAGCACGAATGGCTGGACTACGGGGCGGGGGATATCGTGACGAGCTGAGGTGGAAAGGACGAAGGACGAAATCCGAAGCTCGAATCAATGACGAAACTCGAATTGCGAATGACGAATCTCGGACGGATCGCTCCCCCGTTTCGTCATTCGATCTTCGTCCTTCGGATTTGATTCGGATTTCGAGTTTCGACCTTCGTTATTCACCCACGGGCTCTTCCAGCGGCACCGGGCACACGTCCTTCCGCTTGCACCCTTCGCACTGCTGCCCCTCCCACAGCGCGTTGAACTGGTCGAGCACCGCCTCGATCATCTCGGCCGACCGCGTCCACACGCCCCACTCAAAATTCCGCCGCCCGTCGGCCTTCGCTCCCAACCCCGCCCCGGTCAGATTCGCGCTGCCCAGGTACATTCCCGCCGAGTCGACGATCACCGTCTTGGCGTGCAACCGCGGGCACCGGCGGATGACCAGGTTCGCCGGCAGCTCCTTCCGCAGCTCGAGCAACGCCGCCGCGCTCGGCACGCCCGCGTGCAGCAATCGAATCTCGACGCCCTTTGCCGCCAGCCGCCGGAACACGCTCACGATCGACTCGGCCGAGTTCCGCCCGCGCCCGCCGCCCGCCCGCGGCACGAGCATCGCCTTGAAGTCCGCCGTCGCGATGTCCACGCTCACCTTCGCCGTGCAGATCCCTTCCAGCACGATCCGCCGGAAATGCCCCGCGTCGCAAACGAGCTCGCACTCCCCCCGCGCATCGGGCTGGGCGAGGGTCAGGACGTCGAGCTTGGCGGCAGACCGGCGCGGCACGTCCCACCGTTATCGGCAGATCGTGCGCGGTCGCGCCAACCGGACCGCCCCGTGCCGCTCCTCAACACCGGAATGTTGAGCTATTGAAACAGACCCACCCGCGCGACCGAGAGGTGCACGCGGGTGGGCGTCCAAGAGACGGTAAATAGCTCAGAAAACCTACGACGCGTGCGTCGGCGCTTCCTGCTCGGCGGGCTGCGCGTCGCGGTTCAGGCGCATCTCGACGGCCGCGGGCGCGTCGGCCGGGGCGACCGGCTTACCGACCAGGATCGCCTCCACCTCGCGCACGCACGCGTCCTGCTTCGGGTAGCGGATCTCGCGGTACCCGGTCACGGCCTCCGGGGCCCGCAGCGCGGCGACGGCCCGGGCGTAGTTGTCCTCCGTGTCCATTGGGACGCGCTCCAGCAGCCCCACGTACCACTCGCGGAACAAATTCTCCCGCGTGTGCCAGCCGGGCAGTTTGCGGAGGAACTTGAACTTCGACACGACCTTCAGCTGCCAGTCGCGCGTCGAGATGTTCAGGCGGAACTTCCACTTGCCGATGCCCAGCTCGGGCTTCGTGTGGTGCTTGTAGACCAGGCGGTCGCCGTTCGACGTGTCGACGCCGTACTTGGCGATGTCGCGCTGCTTCTTCTCGTACCGCGTGAGCAGGTACGACACGTATACCTCGTCCTTGATCAGCATGAGCTTGGCGAGGCTGAACACCGCCGCGCTCGTGGCGGCGAACTGGCGGGCGGCCGAGTCGCGCTTGTACACGCCGCGGACCAGGTCCGCGTACCGCCGGGCCAACTTGTGGTCCTGGTACTGGAGCAGGTCGTAGATCCGCAGCGCGATGTCGTACTTGGTCTGCCCGGGCAGGTCCTTCATCGCCCGAATCGTCGAGTGCACCAGGCCCTCGTACCGATTCGCCCACGTGCGCCCGCGCAGGCGCGTCTTGCGGAGGATCTTGCTCTTGCTCGTAACCACCTGCTCCCACGTCACCGCCTCGGGGCGGTTCGGCAGCGCCCGCGGCTCGAGCGCCAGCTTGCGCCCGATGTTGAACGCCTTGAGGTTCTTCCGGTGGTCCCGCCGGATCGTGTCCTTGATCGCCCACGCGATCGAGTGCGCCCCGACCGGGATCAGCCCCAGCTGGTACGCCACGCCCAGGATCATGATGTTCACGTACTGCTTGGACCCCAGCCGCTCCTCGCACAGCTTCGACAAATTCTTCGAGTACGACAGGTCCTCGCGGCAGTGGGCGTAGATCTCCTGCCGCAGCTTCTCCGGGTCGAAGTCTTCCTGCCCCAGCAGCGTCTTGACCGTCGGCTGCTTGTGCAGATTGACCACGGCCGCCGTCCGCTCCTTCGTCGCCACCCGGAAGCTCTCGCGCGGGTCGACCGCGCGCGTGCCCTCAAGGCAGTCGATCGCCAGGAGGAGATCCGCGCGCCCATACGGAATGTGACCGGTCGTCGGGTACGCGGTGCCCAGAGCCGCTGAAGCCGCCCCGCCGGCCCCTTCTTCGCCTGAACCCTGAACCCTGACCTCTGAACCCTCCTTGACGAACGTCAACTGCGAGTACACCCCCCCGTTCCGGATCGCCAACCCCTTCTTGTCCGAGAACACGACCTTGTACCCCTGCTTGTGCCCGGCCCGCACCATGATCGCGCCGACCACGCCGATGCCCATCCCGCCCACGCCGCTCATGTGGCACCGCCAGGCGTCGCCCGGCTTGTCCATCTTGTGCACCGGCGTCGACTCGGGCAGCTTGTCCAGCGCCATGTGCGGC
>DATHXE010000924.1:0-1853 GCA_035459845.1 Tepidisphaeraceae bacterium
TCTCGGGCATCGTGCGCAAGAGCGACGACGACGCGATCGTGCTGGCGGTCGGGCCTGAGCAGGAGACGCGCGTGGCGAGGAAGGACGTGAAGGAAGTCCGGCCCGGGCAGCTCAGCGTGATGCCGGCGGGGCTGGACCAGCAGCTGACGCCGCAGGAGTTGGCGGACCTGATCACGTTCTTGAAGGCGTGCAAGTGAACGCTCACGCCGACTCCTGTGGAGTCGGATTCGCACCGGAGGTGCGAGGGGGATCGCGGAAAACGTGACGGTGGTGGAGTCCCGTTCGTTCGTTTTACGTTTTTCGTCTTTTCGTTTTCTCCGCACACCAGAGCCGCTGAAGCGACTCCGCCGGCGATCACTTTGGCGCGTCGCCCTGGTTGCCTTCGGTGTAGTAGCGGACGCCCCCGACCGTGCTGACCTTGAGGTACTGCTTCCACGGCTTTTCCCCCTCTTTTTCGGCCTTGCGCTCCGCGGTCATCGTTTGCATTTCGGACTTGGGCGTTTCCTTCGACGCGGCGAGGGCTTCGGTGAGGACGCGGCCGTCGGGCTTTTCCTTTGGGGGGACGCCGAGGATCGAGAGGACGGTGGGGGCGACGTCGACGTTGCCGCTGGGGGTCTCGCTCTTCAGGCCCTGCTTGAAGCTCGGGCCGGCGGCGATCAGGGTGTTGTTCATGTCGTAGCGGGAGAGGCTGCCGTGGCCGCCCGAGCCGGGGGATCGGCGGGCGCCCTCGGCGAGCATGACGCCCGCCGGGCGGCCCTCGGGCGGCTTGGCGTCGCCCCAGCGCATCGAGACGATCACGTCCGGGGCGTTGGCGGCGTCGATGCCGGCGTCGGCGTGCTTGAAGGTCCCCTCGATGCGGTCGCGCGTGAAGATCACGCCGGCCCACTGCGTGGTCTGGAGGTGCGCGACCAGCCGCTTGATGACGGCCGGGTCGTGGCCGACGACGTCGAGCGACACGGCCCCGCTGATGCCGATGACGATGACCGTGTCCTTCTCCGGGGGCGTGAGGAACGCGCCGGCGGCGCTGAAGCCTTTGCCGGTGAGTTCTTCGGCGACGTCGACGCTGCCGGCGATCGTCGAGAAGCCGTGGTCGGAGACGACGAGCACATCCGTCGCTTCGAGCTTCTTCCTGGCGGCCAGCGCATCCAGCACGCGCTTGAGCGCGTCGTCGCTGCTCTTGAGGGCGAGCTTGGCGGTCTTGCTGCCGGGGCCGGCGCCGTGCTGGGCGTAGTCGGGTTCGCTCAACCAGAGGACCGACAGCGCGGGGAGCTCGCCCTGGTCGTCGGCCCAGACTTTTTCGGTCAGGACGCGCGTCGTCCAGTGGTCTTGGCCGCGGTTGGCGAAGAAGCGGGGGTGGACGCCGGGCGGGATCGGGCCGAGGGTCGGGATGACGTTGTCGAGGGTGGCGGCGGGGATGGCCTTGCCCTCGTAGACGGTGGGCTGGTCGACGGTGCGCTTGTCGCGCGAGCGGTCCCAGAGCAGCGCGACGCCCTTGGTGCCGCAGGTGACGGCGCGGCGGCCGGACGCGCGGACGGTCTCGATCAGGGTCGGCATGCGGAGCCACTTGGCCGCGCCCGGCTGGCCCTCGCCCTTCCAGATCGCCCACTCGGCCTGCGTATCGACCGGGTTGAGCAGCTCGACGTCGGGGCGGTACTCGAGGTTGGCGGTGATGCCGGTGCGCGCGGGGCTGGCGCCGGTGGCCAGTGACGCGCCGTTGACCTCGGTGGTCGACATGAAGACCGAGTGGTTCCGCGCAAAGAACGTCCCGCGCGCGGCGAGGGCCGAGAGCGTGGGCATGTCGGCCTCGGTGACCGAGTCGGGGCGGAGGCCGTCCATGACGACGATGACGACGT
>DATHXE010000925.1:0-12480 GCA_035459845.1 Tepidisphaeraceae bacterium
TGGGCCGACCTGCTCTACAGCGAGCCGGACACGAAGATCCTCGCCAAGTACGACGACCAGTTTTACGAGGGCGCGGCAGCCGTCATCCAGCGGAAACTCGACGCCGGCGTCGTCACGTACTGCGGCGTGTTCGGCGAGGACGCGTTCACCAACGCCCTGGCGGAAAAGCTCGCGACCCAGGCGAAGATCCCCGTGACGCCGCTCCCGCCGCGCGTCCAGTTGCTCCGCCGCGGCCCGTACCGACTGCTGCTGAATTACACGACGAACCAGGTCGAAGCGCCTGCGCCGGCCCGGACGAAGTTTCTCGTCGGCGCCCGGAAGGTGGAAGCGGCGGGCGTCGCCGTGTGGAAAGAGTGACCGGGGATACGTCGGGTGCCACGGCCACGCGTCGGATTGATGAGGAATTCGAATCAGGGTGTTCGCGTGGCCGTGCCTGTCGCGCGAACGGCACGGCCACGCGTACACAGTACCTGGCCTCCGAACTCCGCCTGGCGCGTGGCCGTGGCACCCCCCACGTTGCACGCGTCGCACGCGTCATCGCCCCATCGTCTCCACGCCGCCGTCCGTCCCGATCAGCGCCACCGTAGCCAACCCTAGGAACAACCCGCACTCGACCACGCCCGCGCGCGTCTCGAGCGCCGCCTCCAGCCCACGCGGGTCCGCGATCCCGTCGGCGAAGAAGCAGTCGTAGATCACGTTCCCGTTGTCGGTGACGAACACCATGCTGCTCCCGCCGACCGTGCGGAGCTTCGGGTCGGCCCCGAGCGTCCGCAGGAACGCCGCGTGCGTCTCATACCCGAACTGCGCGACCTCGACCGGCAGGGGGCTCTTGGTGCCGAGTTTCGTCACCCGTTTGCCCGCGTCGGCGATGATCACGACCTCCTTCGAGTTCTGCGCGACCACCTTCTCGCGCAGCAGCGCCCCGCCCAGGCCCTTGATCAGGTTGAGCTCGGGCGAGACCTCGTCCGCCCCGTCGACGGTCACGTCGACCACCGGGCACTCGGCGAGGGTCGTCAGCGGGATGCGCAGCTCGATCGCCCGCCGTTCCGACTGCTTGGACGTGGGCACGCCCTTGATGTTCGCCAGCGCGCCCGACGACAGGGCGGCGGCGAGCTCGGTCAGGAAAAAGTCGGCCGTCGAGCCCGTACCGAGCCCGACGATCATGCCCGACCGGACGTGTCCGAGTGCCGCGTGGGCGGCGCGCTGCTTGGGGTTCATGGTCCCCGGCAGAATAGGGCAACGCCGGGTGTCGGGGAAGGGCAGGTCGCTTCCCCGCGGATGTGGACGGTCGGTAGTTGATTCGCGGAACTGCTTCTCCAAGCCGGATTATTGGTTGGGCCGGTAGTGCGAGCCCCGTTACACTGCGAGACGTGGGTGCCGACCGTCCGTTCACTTCTACCGGTCTGGGAACATGAAGCTCTACTACTACCGAGTCCTGGCGTCTCTCGCGCTCCTGACGTTGCCCGTGCAAGCCGGGTTCACCGTGTTCGAGGCGGCCGGGGCCGACCCGGCCTCGATCACGCCGACGCGCGACGCGTTCCGCGCCGCCGTCGGGGGCGGCACGGTGGCAGGCGCCAACGGCAGCTTCGGCGGGCTGCGCCGCGAGATCAACTGGGACGGCGTGCCCGCGAACTTTTCCGACCCGAACCTATTGCCGGCCAACTTCTTCAACGTGAACTCCCCGCGCGGCGTCGTGCTCAGCACGCCGGGCACCGGCTTCATGGTCAGCGCCAACGCGGGCGGCGCGTCGCCGCCGCTGTTCGGGTTTCCCAACGACTTCCAGACGTTCAGCCCGCAGAAGCTGTTCACCGCCGTCAATAGCAACATCATCGACGTGTCGTTCTTCGTCCCCGGCACGACCACGGCCGCCACGACCAGCGCGTTCGGCCTGATCTTCACCGACGTCGAGGTCGCCGGCCTGACCAAGATCGAGTTCTTCGACGCCAGCAACGCGCTGATCTTCTCCCGCGACGCCTTGGTGGCCGGCAATCAGGGGCTTAGTTTTCTCGGCGGTGTGGCCAACGCGGGCGAGCAGATCGGCCGCGTGCGGATTACCTCAGGCGCGAACACGATCGTGTCCAACGGGGTGCTGGGTAACCAGATCGATGATATCGTCGTGATGGACGACTTCCTCTACGCCGAGCCGCTCGCGCTCGTCCCCGGCGGGCCCGGTGGCGTTCCCCTGCCCGCGGCCGTGTGGGCGGGCCTGGCCTTGGGAACAATGATCGTGGGCCGGCGCGGCCTGTCGCGGGCGAATTAACTGCCACGCTCACCACTCCGCCCGGACACGTTCGATCAGCTCGACGTACCGGGCGGCGATCGCGTCCCATGAAAATGTAGCGGCGGTCTGGGCGGCGGCGTCGCGCTCGGCCGACAGGTCGCGCGCCGTGTAGTCCGCCAGAGCCGCCCGCAGCGCCGGGACGTCGTCCACCTTCACCAGCCGCCCGTTCGACCCGTCCTTGACGATCTCGGCGAACCCGCTCGCGCGCGACGCGATCACCGGCCGCCCGCACGCCATCGCCTCCAGCGCCACGTTCCCGAACGACTCTTCGAGCGACGGCGCCGCCATGAATCGGCAGTTCTGCAGCAGCCACCGCTTGTCGGCCCCTTCGACCATGCCCGTGAACAGCACGCGCCCGCCGAGCGGCGCGGCCTGCTGCTTCAGCGCCGTTAACTCGCGCCCGTCTCCCGCCACGACGAGCTTCCAGTCCGACGCCGGCAGCTCGGCGAGCGCGTCGATCAGCAGGTGAAACCCCTTTCGGCGGATCGTCCGACCCAGCCCCAGCACGAACGGCCCCGCGTACGCCGGGTCGCGCGCGAAGCGCGATTCGGCGCACGCCGCCGTCAGCTCCGGGATGTTCACGCCGTTCGGGATGCGCACGGTCCGCCCGTCCGCCGACGAGATGCCGACGATGCCGCGGACGACCCTTTCCATCGCGTCGCTCGCGCACACGACGGCGGCGGAGTTGGCCAAGGCCCACGTCAGCTTCGCCCACGCCGCGGGCTTCTTGCGGAACCGGCTGACCTCGTAGATGTCCCCGCCGCGCGGGTAGACGATGGCCGGCCGCCCCACGCGGCGCCCGTGCTGCACGACCGCGTAGCCAGGCGGGAACGCGTGGTGCCCGACGTACGCGTCGAACGGCCCGAGCTCCTTCTCCACTTTGGCGATGTGTCGCCGCACCCACCACCCCGCCCACCGCGACGACTGCGGGCTGCGGTACCGCCGGACGGCGTACGGCACGTCCAGCCGGTTGTTCATCCGCCGGACCTTCTGCGCCAGCACCGCGCACTCGACCCCCCGCGCGCCCATCGCCCGCACGAGCTGGTCGATCGCCAGCTCGGCCCCGCCGATGCGCGGGAGGAAGGTGTCGGTGACGTGGAGGACGCGCATGGTACTTTGCCTCGGCGGCTCGTTTTAACCGACCCGGGCGCGCCGGTAAAACGTGAGAATCTCCCCCCGTACCGTAAACCGGCACTTAATACTAACGGTAATGCCGCTCCTCGATCATTTTCGCCCGCCGCCTTCGCCCGTGCGGTAAACGCCGTTGACGTGGACGCGAGCCTCCGCGGCCACCTCGGCCGCCGGCTTGCCCTCGCGCAGTTGCCGCAGCGCCTTAACCCGCCGGCCTTCCAAGTCCGATGCGTCGCCTGTGGGTCTGCTCAAGCCCGGCGGTTTGGCACCCCGCCCGGCATCGCGCCACTCTAAGCCAACATTATTCCGGCATCGATCGGTAAACGGGGCGTACCCGCCCTCCGTGCCTCCGCGGTGAGTCTTCCGCTTGCGGGGGAACGGACGCGCGACGATCATCCGCCGCATGGCCGCGATGCTGACGACCGACACGAACGCCGAGCCGACCGTGAGCGCCCGGGTGGCGCGCGTCTCGCTAGTCCTGCTGCTAACGATCAACCTGTTCAATTACATCGACCGGTACATCCTGGCGGCGGTCGAGCCGGAGTTGCGGAAGGAGTTCTTTCCGCAGGCGGCGGGTGGGCCGGCGGTGTCGGCGAAAGACGAACTCGCCCGGGCGATGTCGAGCACCGGGTGGCTCGCGACGGCGTTCCTGATCTCGTACATGGTCACGGCCCCGCTGTTCGGGGCGATCGCCAACCGCATGAGCCGGTGGGTGTTGATCGCGATCGCCGTAACCGTCTGGAGTCTGGCGAGTGGGGCATCGGGACTGGCGGCGACGTTCACGCTGCTGCTGATCACTCGGTGCTTCGTCGGCGTCGGCGAGGCGGGATATGGGCCCGCCGCCCCGGCCCTGATCGCCGAGTTGTACTCGGCCAAGCACCGCGGGTTCATCATGGCCCTGTTCTACATGGCCATCCCGGTCGGGTCGGCGCTCGGGTACGTGTTCGGCGGATTGATCACCGCCAAGATGGACGGCGTCGGCGGCATCCACGGGTGGCGCTGGCCGTTCTTCCTCGTCGTCCTGCCCGGGATCGCACTGGCGGTCTGGGCGTTCGTGATGCGCAAGCACGAGCCGGCAAGACATGGATCTCGGATTGCGGATGTCGGATCTCGGATTGAAGGTGAGCCGACCCGATCCGAAATCCGCAATCCGAAATCCGAAATCAAGCGTTTCAGCCTCCGCCAGTACCTGTCGATCTTCAAGATCCCCTCGTACACGCTCGACACCGCCGGGATGACCGCGATGACGTTCGCGATCGGCGGGTTCTCCTTCTGGCTGCCGGCGTACCTCGTGGACCACGCCCACGTCGGCGGGGACGGCGCATCCCCCAAGGAAGTTCTCAGTGCGGTCAACTTCAAGTTCGGCGTGATCATGGCCGTGTGCGGGATCACGGCGACGCTCGCCGGCGGGTGGCTGGGCGACTATTTCAAGCGCCACTTCTCCGGGTCGTACTTCGTCGTGTCGGCGGCGGGGATCCTGCTGTCGGCGCTGTTCATCGTGCTCATGATCCACACGCCGTTCCCCGCGGCGTGGGTCTGGCTGACGCTGGCGGTGTTCTTCCTGTTCCTGAACACCGGCCCGTCGAACACGATCCTGGCGAACGTGACGTCGCCCGCCAACCGCGCCCAGGCGTTCGCGGTGAACATCTTCGTGATCCACGCGCTGGGCGACGCGATCTCGCCACCGATCCTCGGACAGCTGGTCGGCAAGTACTCGTGGAACGCGGCGCTGTACCTGGTCGTGGCGGTGATGGTGGTCGCGTCGGCGCTATGGCTCTGGGGCGCGGTGTACCTCAAGCGCGACGAAGCTCGCGCCGCCGGTTGATCCGCGGTTCTATTTAGGGCGATTATATACTTGAATAAGTAGTATATAATCGCCCTATTTGGACACCGATTTCACCGATGACCACCGATTCACACCGATAGGTCAGCACCCGCGTGACGAGTTCTCGCGCGCGGGTGCACGACCATTCTTTGCATTGATCGGTGTTTCATCGGTGCCGATCGGTGTAATCGGTGCCAAAAACCCCGATCACTTCGCGAAGAACGGCTCGATCGTCTTGTGGATGATCGCGTAGGTGATCGCGCCGATGAACGCGGCGCACGGGATGGTCAGGATCCACGCCATGATGATCCGCTGGCCCCAGATCCAGCGGACGCTGCGGACGCCCTTGGTCGTGCCGACGCCCAGGATCGAGCCGGTGATCGCGTGCGTGGTCGAGAGCGGGACCTTGGTCATGGTCGCGAAGATGATCGTGCTGGCGGCGGCGGCCTCGGCGCAGAACCCGCCGACGGGTTGCAGGCGCGTGATGCCCGAGCCCATGGTCTTGACGATCCGCCACCCGCCGAACATCGTGCCCAGCGCGATCGCGGCGTGGCAGGCGATGATGATGGGGAAGCCGATCGTCGTATCGTCGCCGAACAGGTGGAGCTTGGGGAACACGCCCCAGCTCACCCACGAGTCGAGGTGGGCGGCGGCGAGCAGGGCCACGATGATGCCCATCGTCTTCTGCGCGTCGTTCCCGCCGTGGGCCAGCGAGTAGATGCCGGCCGACGCGAGCTGCAGCCGGCGAAAGAGCGTGTCGACCCGGTGCGGGGTGGACCGGCGGAAGATCCACGACACCGCGATCATCAGGATCGCCCCGATGACGAACCCGATCAGCGGGGCAAGGACGATCCAGATGAAGATCGGGTACCACCCGGCGATCTTGACGACCGGGAACCCCGCCTTGGCGACCGCCGCCCCGGCGAACCCGGCGAGCAGCGCGTGGCTCGAGCTCGTCGGAAGCGCGAGCCACCAGGTGATCAGGTTCCAGACGCACGCCCCGACGAGCCCGCCGAACACGACGTACACGTCGATCTGCTTGACGTCGATCACGTCCTTGCCGATCGTCTTGGCCACCCCGGTCCCGAAGACGAACGCCGCGACGAAGTTGAAGAACGCCGCCCACATGACGGCCTGCGTGGGGGTGAGCACGCGCGTCGAGACGACGGTCGCGATCGAGTTCGCCGCGTCGTGGAACCCGTTGAGGAAGTCGAACACGAGCGCGACGAAGATGATGACGAGCACCAGCGCGATGAACCCGCCGGAGTTCTGCGGGGCGGCGGCTGACGCGGTCTCGGCGAGGAAAGGCAGCATAAAGAAGGGATGAAGGCGGAAGGATGAAGGATGAAAATGGGAGCCCGGCGACATTTCGCGGGACGGCCGCCGAGGCCCGATCCCTTTCTACCGGATACTGACTACTCTCTACCGGCCACTCCCCACGCCTACCCGTTCTTGAGCACGATGCGCTCGAGCGTGTTGCCGACGTCCTCGCACCCGTCGATCGCGTTCTCGACGTAGTCGTAGAACTCCTTCCACTTCATCACCTCCAGCGGCTCGGTCGAGCCGTTGAACAGGTCGCTGACGGCCTGGTGGTGGTTGTCGTCGCCCTCGGACTCCAGGCGGTGGATCTCGATCAGCTTTTCGGAGAGCTCGGACAGCTTGCGGCTCTTGCGGAGCCGGCGGACCGCGTCGGCCACGGTTGCCGTCGCCTTCACCAGCACCTCGGTCTGCTTGATGAAGAGGGGGTACATCTGCTTGACGTGGTACAGCGTGAACCGCTTGGCGAGCGCATCGACCATGTCGACCACGTTATCGAGTTCGTTCACGAGCGTGTGGATGTCCTCGCGGTCGAACGGGGTGATGAACGTGCGGTCGAGGCGGTCGAGGGCCTGGTGTGCGAGGTCGTCGGCCTGGTGTTCTTCCTCACGGATCCGCGTCACTTCGCCCTGGATGTTCGGAAAGCTGACCGCGAGCCGGCGCAGGTGCTCCGAGCACGACACGGCGTGTGTCGCCAGGCCCTCGAACAGGTCGAAAAACACCGTGTCCTTGGGGAGCAGATTGAACATTGACGCGGCTCCATCGGTTAAGTCTGTGTTGATAGCGTGTTAAGCGCCGCGGATTGTAAGTCCGCGGGGAGGGTTGGCAAGCCGTGTCGCGAACGGGGGTAGTGAAGATTCGGTTAAGGCGGCGGGGAGGGGAGAAATGCTACCGGCACCTTCCGACGCGGTACTCGGTTGCCTTGATGCCCGGCCTTTCACGCCCTAACATGCGTTTCGTTCGCCGGGGTGGCCGGTCTACAGGGCAAGCGTGCCCACCGGCCTGAGATCACACCCGTGGAACCTGATCCGGCTCACCCCGGCGTAGGGAAGCGACTCATGCGCGAATCCGACCCCCTCCAGATCTTTCTGGCCCACGACCGCTGGGCGAACCGCCAACTCGTCGATGCCTGCGCCGGGCTGAACGACGACCAATTTCACCGCCGATTCGAGATGGGAATGGGGTCGCTGCACGACAATCTCGTGCACATGGCGACCGCGATGCGCGTCTGGGGCGACGTGCTCCGGCGCGCCGAGGTGCGGCCGAGACTTGAGGGACAACGGATGTCGGTCGCCGAGATCCGCGAATTGTTCGACGCGGCGTGCGCCGATCTGGCCGCGCTCTCGACCGCCGAACCACTCGACGCGATGGTGAGTCGCACGCGCGACGGCGTCACGATCCACCTCACGCGCGGGGGTGTGCTGACGCAGGTCCTCACCCACGGCATGCACCACCGCGCTCAGTGCCTGAACATGCTCCGGCAGATCGGCGCCAAGCAGCCGCCGAGCGCGGTGATCGAGTGGATCCGGGCGGGGGAGCCGGCGTAAGACCGGAGAGGGGGAGACAAGGGGACAAGGAGACAAGGGGAGTTGTGATGGATCGATTCAGGAGTATTCAGATGTCGCAGACGAACACCGCCGCCAACTCTAAGCCGTACGAACTTCCGCCGTTGGGCGATAATCCGTCGACGGATCGGCAGGGGACGACGCCCGGGTCGTTCGCGAACAAAGGGCGGGTGGGCACGCCGTGGACGTTCAGCAGCCCGGACACGCCGGGGATGCCGCAGCCGAGCGATAAGACGGCGTGGGATTTTTTGCCGGAGGGGTGGACGAGTGAGACTTTCCCCGCGACGAAGGCAGTCGCCGGTGATGCGCGAAACCCGGTGCGAGGGCTGTTGGACGAGGCTCAGGAAGGGTCTGAGTTTCGACAGGCGGACGGCACCGTCCGCGTCGTCACGTTTCCACGCGGCTTCGTCCCCATCACCCAGCTCGAATCAGCGCGCCTGGGCATCATCACGCCCGAGATGGCGCGCGTCGCGACGCGTGAGCCGCACCTGACCGCCGCCCAGGTCCGCGACGAGGTCGCCGCGGGCCGGATGGTCATTCCCGCCAACCGGAACCACCTTAAGCACAACCTGGACCCGATGGCGATCGGCAGGGCGTCGCTGACGAAGGTGAACGCGAACATGGGCGCGTCGCCGGTGTCGTCGGGGACGGACGAGGAAGTGGAGAAGCTGAAGTGGGCCGAGAAGTGGGGGGCCGACACGGTCATGGACCTGTCGACCGGCGGCGACCTCGACGCCTGCCGGGCGGCGATCATTCACAACAGCACGGTCCCGATCGGCACGGTCCCGATCTACTCGATGATCATCGGGAAGAAGATCGAGGACCTCGACGAAGCGCTGGTGATGCAGACGCTCGAGCACCAGGCGAAGCAGGGGGTCGACTACTTCACGATCCACGCGGGCGTGCTCAAGGAGCACCTCCCGCACGTCCGCAAGCGCCTGATCGGGATCGTCAGCCGTGGCGGCAGTTTGCTGGCGAAGTGGATGATCACGCACAATCGGCAGAACCTCATGTACACGATGTGGGAGGACATCTGCGACGTGATGCGCGAGCACGACGTCACGTTCAGCATCGGCGACGGCCTGCGCCCGGGCGGCCTCGCCGACGCGTCCGACACCGCCCAACTCATGGAGCTGGCGACCATCGGCGAGCTGACCGAGCGCGCCTGGCGCAAGGGCGTGCAGGTCATGGTCGAAGGGCCGGGGCACGTCCCCTTCGACCAGATCGAATACAACATGAAGCTCCAGCGTCAGCTCTGCCACGGCGCGCCGTTCTACGTGCTCGGGCCGCTCGTCACCGACATCTTCCCCGGGTACGACCACATCACGAGCTGCATCGGCGCGACCTCGGCCGGGTATCACGGCGCGAGCATGCTCTGCTACGTGACGCCCAAGGAGCACCTGGGCTTGCCGAAGAAGGATGATGTGAAGCAGGGGTGCGTGGCGTACAAGATCGCGGCGCACGCGGCGGACGTCGCCCTGGGCATCCCCGGCACCCGCGACCGCGACGACGAGCTGACCAAGGCCCGCGCCGCCCTCAACTGGCAAAAGCACTTCGACCTGTCGTTCGACCCCGAGCTCGCCCGCGCGTACCACGACGAGGATCTGGAGGTCGACACCGACTTCTGCGCGATGTGCGGCCACGACTGGTGTAGCGTGCGAATCTCGAAGGAGATCAACGAGTTCTACAGCGGCAAGGACGAGGCCAGCCAGCCCGCCAAGCGCGCGATTGCGTCGCCGGGCGTGTCGGAAGAGGGCAAGGAGATCCTGGAGAAGCGCGGGGTGCTCTCGCAGGCGGAAATCATGAAGTTGGCGCATAAGGGTAAGAAGGCCGACTGCCACAGCGACATCGTGAAGGACGCCGGCACGGCGAAGGTGGTGCAGTTGAACACGCTCAAGGCGCACGGGGTGAAGGTGAACGAGGGGGGGTTGTAGGAGCGCGTCTGGAAATGCGTGGTATACTCCTGAAGCTATGAGCGCGATCCCGACCAACCCGCCAAGTGCCCCACCGGCACGGCGACCGGTGCCGCCGCTGGAAAACGGCGACCGCCTCACGCGCGCCGAGTTCGAGCGCAGGTACCAGGCGATGCCGGGCGTCAAGAAGGCGGAGCTGATCGAAGGGATCGTCTACATGCCGTCACCGGTGCGAATCACGCAGCACGGTCAGCCGCACGTCATCCTGTGTACTTGGATGGGTTACTACTACGGCCGCACACCGGGGCTGGCGGGAATCGGCGACAACACCACCGCCCGGTTTGACGAGGACAACGAGCCGCAGCCCGACCTGATGCTCCTACTGCCCAAGTCGGTCGGCGGGTTGGCGGTCATCGGTCCCGACGGCTATGTTGCCGGCCCGCCGACGCTCGTCGCAGAGATCGCCGCGTCGTCGGTCAGCCTCGATCTCCACGCCAAGTTCCACACCTACCGCCGCACCGGCGTCCGCGAGTACCTCGTCTGGCGCACCGACGATGTGGCCGTCGACTGGTTCGTCCTTCGCGACGGGCAGTACGTGCCTCTCCCGCGCGACGCCGCGGGCATTATCCGCAGCGAGCATTTCCCCGGCCTCTGGCTCGACGCGACGGCGCTGCTCGTCGGCGACTTGCCCGGCGTGCTCAGATCCGTGGACGCCGGCGTCGCCACACCGGAGCACGCGGAGTTCGTCCGGCGCCTGACGCCCCCCTCGTAGACCCGCCGGTCGCCACGTGAATACGTACAGACCCTACACGACGCGCCCCGCCGACTTCTGAGGGGTACGGTAAGGTGCGTCACGGCCCCGCGGTACCGGCCGAGCGTCCTCCCGCGCCGTTCCGCGGACCGCATTCCGCCGCCATTTGTCACCCGCCCCCGCCCGCGTACAATCGGCCCCCATTTCCGTAGCCGGCCGTCGCGGGCGGACGTGCAGCCCTCTGCGTTCCCTGCGCCCCTGCGGTGCGCCCGAGCCGGACTTCTTATGACCATCGCCGACGAAATCGCCCGCCGCCGCACGTTCGCCATCATCTCGCACCCGGACGCCGGCAAGACCACGCTCACCGAAAAGTTCCTCCTCTACGGCGGGGCGCAGCAACTCGCCGGTTCCGTGACCGCCCGCAAGAACCAGCGCGCCACCACCTCCGACTGGATGGAGCTCGAGCGCAAGCGCGGCATCTCGGTCAGCTCCACCGTCCTGCAGTTCGACTACCGCGGGTACCGCGTCAACCTGCTCGACACGCCGGGCCACAAGGACTTTTCCGAAGACACGTACCGCGTGCTGACGGCCGTCGACGCGGTCGTGATGGTCATCGACGCGGGCAAGGGCATCGAGTCGCAAACGCGCAAGCTGTTCGAGATCTGCCGCCGGCGGGGCGTGCCGATCTTCACGTTCATGAACAAGCTCGACCGCCCGACCCGGGACCCGCTCGGCCTCCTCGACGAGCTCGAGTCCGTGCTGGGGATTCACGCGTTCGCCGCCAACTGGCCGCTGGGCACCGGGCCGGACTTCGTCGGCGTGTACGACCGGCTGGGCAAGCAGGCCCACTTCTTCGAGCGCACCGCCGGCGGCGCGCACCGCGCCCCGGTGCAGGTCCGCGGCCTCGATGACCCGGCCGTGCAGGAAAAGCTCCAGGGCGACGCCTACGACCGCACCGTCGACGAGCTGGGCATGCTCGAGGGCGCCGGCGCCCAGTTCGACCAGGCCGCCGTCCTGAGCGGCCAGCTCACGCCCGTCTTCTTCGGGTCGGCCGTCAACAACTTCGGCGTCCAGCTCCTGCTCGACTCATTCCTCGAGCACTCGACCGCGCCCCGCCCGCGCCGGGTGGGCGAGCGCGAGATCGCGCCGGACGGCTTCGCGTTCAGCGGGTTCGTCTTTAAGATCCAGGCGAACATGGACCCGCGCCACCGCGACCGCATCGCGTTCGTCCGCGTGTGCGGCGGGAAGTTCGAGCGCGACATGGCCGTCACCCACGTGCAGAGCAAGCGGACCGTCCGCCTGTCGAGCTCGCACAAGCTCTTCGGGCGCGACCGCGAGACGGTCGACGAGGCCTACGCCGGCGACGTCGTCGGGCTCGTCGGCCACTCCGAGTTCGGCATCGGCGACACGCTGACGACCGACGCGTCCATCGTCTACGACGAGATCCCGCGGTTCGCGCCCGAATGTTTCGCCTACCTGCACGCGACCGCGACCAGCCAGTACAAGCGCTTCCGCGAGGGGCTGGACCAGCTGCTGCAAGAGGGCGTGGTGCAGGTGCTGAAGGTCCGCGGGTCGACCAACCCCGTCCCGCTGCTGGCCGCCGTCGGCCCGCTGCAGTTCGAAGTCGTCCAGTACCGCCTCAAAAGTGAGTACGGCGCCGACTCGCGGCTGGAGGGCGCGACGTGGGAGCTGATGCG
>DATHXE010000926.1:0-19489 GCA_035459845.1 Tepidisphaeraceae bacterium
TTCGTCATCCCGCCCGGCCGGACGGCTGACACGCGCCCGGTGACCGGCAAGTTCCCGGCCGGCACCGAGGCCTACCTCCGCGTCTACCGCGGCACCGGCACGAACGCCGAGCTGATCGCCGTCAGTACCCCCAGCCCCCACCGCCTCGACGTCATGCTCTTCGGTAACGCGAAGAACGAGATCGTCATCAAGGACAATCAGATGAAACTCGATTACCAGCGCGTCGGCCCGAAGGCCCCGTGACGGCGTCTTCGCGTTTCCTCCTTCACCCTTCCGCCTGCACCCTTCCGCATGTCCGACCACCACGCCAGCGCCAAGTCGATCACCGCCCGCGTCGCCGTCGTCACCCTGTCCGACACGCGCACGCCCGAGACCGACACGTCCGGCCGGCGCGTCCGCGACCTGCTCGCCGCCGACGGCCACACGATCGCCGCCTGCCACCTCATCCCCGACAACCCCGATCAGCTTGCCGAGCTTCTGACCACCCTCCTGGCGTACGCCGATGTCGACGCCATTGTGACCAACGGCGGGACCGGCATCGCCGCCCGCGACTTCACCCTCGCCGCCGTCGACCGCGCGATCGCCACACCCCTCCCCGGGTTCGGCGAGATCTTCCGCATGCTCTCGTACGACCAGGTTGGCGCCGCCGCCATCCTATCCCGGGCGACCGCCGGCATCTCGGCCCCCAGCGCCTCGCCCGACGGCCGGCGCAAGCCGATCTTCGCCCTCCCCGGCTCCACCAAGGCCGTCGACCTCGGGATGACGAAGCTGATCCTCCCCGAACTGCGTCACATCCTGTGGGAACTCCGCAAGTAGCGGGTGGGGCCGAACATCGAACATTCAACGTTGAACGTCCAACATCGAACCGAAACGCGCACTCGTTCGATGTTCGATGTTCGATGTTCGATGTTCGATCTTCGATGTTCGATGTCTCACCCTCAACCTCGCCCCGGTTGACGACTACCATCAATCGGACGAAAACGATCCGTCACGACCTCCAAAGGATCTCCATGATCCGCATCGCCATCCTCCTGCTCTTCGCGTCCCTCATCGCCCACCCCGCCCGCGCCGTTATCAAGGCTCCTACCCCGCCCAACTCGCTTTACGAGTTCAGCCAGGTCGTCGTCAGCGGCACGGTGACCAAGTTCGCCGCCGACACCGGCAACCTCGAAGCCACCGCGACCACGCTCAAGGGCACGCCCGTCGGCGAGGTCGTCCGCTTCAAGCTCGAGAACCTGCCCGCCGTCGCCGCCCGCATCAAGCCGGGCGACCCGCTCGTCCTGTTCGTCGCCCGGGCCGAGAAGAACGCCGCCCTGCACATCGCCGACACGTGGCTCCTCCCCCAACGGAAGGGCCCCGCGCTGTTCGCCGTCTCGGCCGAGCGCGACCTCCGCCAGAGCTACCCCGGCACGACCGCCGCCCTCGCGCGCCTCGTCGCCGCCGTCAAGGACGGCAAGTACGACATGCTTAACGAGGTCCACCCCGACAACTTCAAGGGCGGCCTCAAGGACCTCGGCAAACTCGACGCGCCGGGCGCCACCGCCCTGCGAGCGGTGCATCTGCCGGATCGGTCGACCGTCCTGGTCGCGATCTCTCCTACGGGCGTTAAGGCCTTCACCGTCGCGCGCGACGGCTCGATCTCGCCCGCCGATGCCACCAAGCTCGACCCCGCAGTGCTCGCCACGGACGCGCCGGTCGTCGGTGCCTTCGCCGACGAGGGCAAGCCGGCCGCGTTTGCCGTCCGCGACGGTATGCTGATCCTGGAACTGCAGGGCGGCGCGCCTCTCGACTTCACCCGCCTCACCGGCGAGCGCCTCGAGACCTATTTCAAGGGCGACGCGGCGGGCGGCGGCAAGCCCCTCGCCGGCGCCACCTGCGCCGCGCTCGACGCCAACGGCGACGGCCGCACCGACCTCCTCCTCCACACCCCCGCCCGCACCCTCCTGCTCATCAACCGCGGGTACGGCGCCTTCTTCATCAACCCAGACGTCGGCCAACTCTTCGTCGACGCCGCCGGCAAACCCGTCCTCACCGGCAAGACCCCCTGGACCTGCCTCGACGTCGACGGCGACGCCCACGACGACCTCGTCTTCCTGTCAGCCGATGGCACCCTCCGCGCGCTCCTCAATCCCAAGCCCAAGGAAGCCGCAAAGCCCTGACGCCGCCGTCACGTACCCACCCTCTCACCATCACCCCATCCCACCAACACTCCATGCGCCTAACCACGCTCCTCATCCTCCTCGCCCTCTCCCCCTTCGCCCGCGCCGCCGACGCCCCCGCCAAGACCAACGCCGACCTCCCCCTCCTCTTCCACACCACCTTCGCCTCGCCCGACGACCTCAAGAAGTTCACGCTCACCGACCCGGCCGCGTGGAAGCTCGTCGACGACACCGTCGGCGATCAGAGGCGCCCCGTGCTTTCCCTTACCAAGCAATCCGCCTACAAACCCCCGCACCGTTCGCCGGTCAATCTCGCCCTGATCAACGACGTCAAGGCCACCACCTTCATCATGGAAGTCCGCTGCAAGACGACGCAGAAGCCGATTCCCAACCGCGACGTCTGCTTCGCCTTCGGCTACGCCGGCCCCGCCCAGTTCTGTTACGCCCACCTCTCCCAAAAAACGTCCGCCAACCACAACGACCTGTTCGTCGTCGACAAGAAGGACCGCGCCCCGGTCTCCACGAAGCGCTCCGACGGCACCCCCTGGACCGATGGCTACCACACCGTTAAGGTCGTCCGAACCGCCGACGCCACCGCCGTCTACTTCGACGGCAATCAGATGCTCGCCACCGACTCCAAGGCCCTCCCCACCGGCCAACTCGGCGTCGGCTCCTTCGACGACACCGCCAACTTCGCCGAGATCACGATTTGGGGGAAGTAGGGCACGCCTCAGCGTGCGGAACGAACGCCTCGTCGCGCCCGATTTGCCATTTGACTTGTGGCATTTGACATCGACTTCGTCGCGCCAATACTCCCGACATGGACGCCCTCCTCGACTCGCTCAAGTTTGACTCCAACGGCCTGATCCCGCTCATCGTCCAGGACGTCAAGAACGGCCAGGTCCTCATGATGGCGTGGATGAACCGCCAGGCCCTCGAGCTCACCCTCCAGTCCGGCAAGATCCACACCTACTCGCGCAGCCGCGGCCGGCTCGCGCTCAAGGGCGAATCCTCCCAGCACTTCCAGCACGTCCGCGAGTTCCTCACCGACTGCGACAAGGACGTGGTCCTGTTCAAGGTCGACCAGGACGTCGCCGCATGTCACGAGGGCTACCGCTCCTGCTTCTACCGCAAGTACGAGCCCGGCGCGACCGAGTGGCGGACGATCGCCGAAAAGGCCTTCGACCCCGACGCCGTGTACGAGAAGATGTAGCGACTCCGCCGTTCGCCGCAATGCGCACGTTGCCGCCCGGGGAGCGCGGACGCCGCCGAAGGTCCCATACAATCTCAGACCGCGACGCGGGATCGCCTACGCCCCCCGCCGCGTGTTGTCGCGACCCGGGTGCGGTGTTAAAACCGCCCCTGCGGCGCGCGGCGGACATCTCGCCCGCGCCGCGAAACACGCAAGGACGAACAAGGACAATTCCCATGGCCATCGAAGTTGTGGTTCCCCCGCTGGGCGAGTCGGTCACGCAGGCGACGCTGATCGCCTGGCGAAAGAAGGACGGGGAGACCGTGCGGACCGACGAGCCGCTGTGCGAGCTCGAGACGGACAAGGCGAACGTCGACATCCCGGCGACGGCGACCGGCGTGCTCCGCCACCTCAAAAACCCCGGCGACGCGGTGCGCGTCGGCGAGGCGATCGCGCGTATCGACCCGTCCGGCGCTGCTGCGCAGGGCGCCCCGGCGACCCAGACGGCGGCCGCGGGCGGGAGCGGTAACAGCGGCGGCGGGACCGCCGTCGCAAGCCAGCCCGCCGGTGCTCCTGGGGGCGGCCGCACGCTGGATGATCTGTCCCCCGGCGGCCGTCGCGTCGCCGAGGAGAACAAGGTCGACCCCAACGCCGTCTCCGGCACCGGCCGCGGCGGCCGCGTCACCCAGGAGGACGTCCAGAACTACGTCGACTCCAACAAGTCCGGCAACGGCGCCCCCGCCGCCCCGCAGCCCACCGCGCCGACGTCCGGCGGCTACCAGAAGCCCGCGTCCGTCACCGCCCCCTCGCCCACCGGCCCGGGCAAGTCCCAGATGAGCTTCGACGACCGCGGCGAGCACCGCGCGCCGATGTCCAAGATCCGCCGCCGCATCGCCGAGACCCTCGTCCGGGCCCAGCAGACCGCCGCCATCCTCACGACCTTCAACGAGGTCGACATGGGCGCCGTCATGGACCTCCGCAGCAAGTGGAAGGACCAGTTCGAGAAGACGCACGGCGTCGGCCTCGGGTTCATGTCCTTCTTCGCCCGCGCCGTCACCCAGGGCCTCAAGGAGTTCCCGCACGTCAACGCGTTCATCGAGGGCGACAACATCGTCTACCACCAGGGCGTGCACCTGGGCATCGCCGTCAGTACCGACCGCGGGCTGGCCGTCCCCGTCCTCCGCAATGCCCACACGATGTCCTTCGCCCGCATCGAGGCCGAGATCAAGCGCCTGGCGACCGCCACCCGCGACGGCAAGCTCGGCCTCGAAGAACTGTCCGGCGGCACCTTCACCATCACCAACGGCGGCGTCTTCGGCTCGCTGCTGTCGACCCCCATCCTCAACCCCCCGCAGTCCGGCATCCTCGGCATGCACACGATCCAGAAGCGGCCGATGGTCATCAACGACAAGATCGAGATCCGCCCGATGATGTACCTCGCCCTGTCCTACGACCACCGCATCGTCGACGGCAAGGACGCGATCGGCTTCCTCGTCCGCGTCAAGCAACTCCTCGAAGACCCGGCGCGGTTGATGTTGGAGGTCTAGAATCAGAATAGCGATGTTGGCGACGACGACGTCCGCTGTGGCGGGCAAGGCCTCGCCGAGGCGAGCGCAGCCCGCGTAGAATCGGAGTCTCAAATGACGATCCGCAAGCGCATTACCGTAGGGAGCGACGGCAATATCGTCCTGGCGGTCGGACTCGAGCGCGCGGGAACGGAAATGGAGGTCGTGGTGTCGGACGCCCCGCGTTCTCCGGCCAGCGATGAAGAGTGGCACGCGTTCCTCCGCCGCACGGCCGGTAGCATCGACGACCCGACTTTTTTCCGACATCCCCAGGGCGAGTTCGAGCAGCGGGATCCGATCGAGTGACCTACCTGCTCGACACCAATACCTGTGCTGGCCGAGGTCGCGGTCTGTTCCGTAGTGTTGGCAGAATTGATCTACGGCGCCCTTCGAAGCGCTAGGACGGCGCACAACTTGGCCGAAGTCGGGGCCTTCGCCGGACGATTCGTTTCACTGCCCTTCGACGACGCTGCGGCACAGAAGGCCGCCGAGATTCGCGCACACCTGGCGAAGCCCGGCACCCCGATCGGCCCCATGGACACGCTGATCGCCGCCATCGCGCTCGCGAACGACCTCATTCTCGTAACCCACAACACCCGCGAATTCTCCCGCGTCCCGGGCCTTCAAC
The DNA here is from genome assembly GCA_035459845.1 of Tepidisphaeraceae bacterium. Lineage (GTDB taxonomy): Bacteria > Planctomycetota > Phycisphaerae > Tepidisphaerales > Tepidisphaeraceae > DASPKW01. The sequence continues at coordinate 5,545 of DATHXE010000926.1, forward strand.
TCGAAGATTGGCTGACCCCGTAGCAGCCGCACCTCGGCGATTACGCCCGTTCCCCACCGCCGCCCGCTTCCCGTACGTTACAGCACAGCCCGTTTCCCCTGTGCCTCACGTACGGAGTAGCTTTCAATGCCCATGCATCGCGGCGTGATGTTTCAGTACTTCGAGTGGAACGTCCCCGCCGACGGGTCGCTCTGGCGGCAGCTCGCCGACAAAGCCCGCGAGCTCGCCAACCTCGGCACCACCGCCGTCTGGATGCCCCCCGCCTACAAGGGCATGGGCGGCGGGATGGACGTCGGGTACGCGGTCTACGACCTCTACGACCTGGGCGAGTTCGACCAGAAGGGCTCGGTCCGCACCAAGTACGGCACGCGGGACGAGCTCCTCGCCGCCGTCAAAGCGGTGAAAGACGCCGGCATGCACGCCTACGCCGACGTCGTCCTCAACCACCGGATGGGCGGCGACGAAATCGAAGAGGTCGAGGTCGAGGAGATCGCCTGCGACAACCGCAACCTCGTCCAGAGCGGGCCGCACAAGATCACCACGTGGTCGAAGTTCGACTTCCCCGGCCGGGGCGACAAGTACTCGCCGCTCGAGCTGAACTGGACCCACTTCAACGCCTTCGGATGTAACGCCGCGACGCCGGACGACTGCTCGAAGATCTACCGCGTCGTCGGCAAGACCTTTTCCGGCGAGGTCTGCTTCGAGTACGGCAACTACGACTACCTCATGGGCTGCGACGTCGACCACTACAACGCCGAGGTCCGCGACGACCTCTTCCACTGGGGCGAATGGTTCGTCGAGACGACCGGCGTCGACGGCTTCCGGCTCGACGCGGTCAAGCACATCCCGGCGAGTTTCTGCAAGGACTTTCTCAACCACTTGCGCGGCAGCCTTGCCCCGCGCGAGATGATGTCGCCGCGCGAGCTGTTCGCCGTCGCCGAATACTGGAGCGGCAGCCTCGACGAACTCCAGGGCTACCTGGCCGCCACCGACGGCGCCACGCGCCTGTTCGACGTCCCGCTCCACTACAAACTGCACGAGGCCTCGAAGAAGGGCCGCGATTACGACCTGTCGAAGATCTTCGACGGCACGCTCGTCCGGGCCAACCCGGTGATGGCCGTCACGTTCGTCGACAACCACGACTCCCAGCCCGGCCAGTCGCTCGAGAGCTGGGTCGACGACTGGTTCAAGCCGCTCGCCTACGCGCTGATCCTGCTCCGCCAGGACGGCTACCCGTGCGTGTTCTACGGCGACTACTTCGGCAACAACGGCGAGGGCAGCGCTAAGCTCACGTCGCACCGCAAGCTGCTGGACGACTTCCTCCAGGCCCGGGCCAAGTTCACCCACGGCGAGCAGCACGACTATTTCGACCACCCCCAGTGCGTCGCCTGGCTCTGGACCGGCGACGCCGAACACCCGGGCGGCGTCGTGGTCGTCATCAGCACCGGTGACGCCGGCGACAAGCGCATGAAGACCGTCCAACCCCACCAGACTTACCGCGACATGACCGGCCACTGGCCCGAGCCGGTCACGACCGACGAGGAAGGCTGGGGCAACTTCCGCTGCCCGGCCGGGAAGGTCAGCGTGTGGTGCATGTGCTGAAAATCGCAATGTCAGGGTTTACCTGACACGCCCCATGCGTTTAGACTGACGGAATGAAACTCCACATCACTCTCGCGAGCGTGCTGTTGACGGGCGTGTTGGCGGTCGCGGGCGGGTGCGACCGCGGGAAATCCGATGGCGAGCCCGAGGGGACGCCCGTCAGCGCCGAAGCGATGAAGGCGGTCGGCCGCTACTCCGCCAAGTCCGGATCGAGCGAGTGGCAGTTGGAACTCAAGGAGAACGGCACGGTTGACATGACCGCCGTCATTCCGGAATCCGACGGACGAACGGTCGAGAGCTCGGCGAGCGGCACGTGGTCCATGACCGGGCAAGCCGTATCGGTAAACCTCACGCAGGCCGCCAGCGAGGACGACGACATCCCCGCCGACGACCGCGCCCAGTCGCTGACGCTCTCGACCGATAGCCGCACGCTGACGGGCGCGAAGCGGAAGTACGTCCGGCAATAGCCCCGCCCGAGACGACTTCCGGCCCGCCACGGTCGGTGACGTCGTACGCGGCACGACACACGCGACCCTCCCCAGACCCTTCTTCATGTTTCACGTCTTCACGTTTCACGTTTCGCGCCCTCTCCCCTACAATCCCGCACCCTATGGCAGAGCAACCTTCGGCGGCGGGCGCACAGCAATATGACCTTGTCGTAATCGGGGCCGGGCCCGGCGGGTACGTCGCCGCGATCCGCGCCGCCCAGCTCGGCATGAAGGTCGCCTGCGTCGAAAAGGAATACCTCGGCGGCACCTGCCTGAACGTCGGCTGCATCCCGTCCAAGGCGATGCTCGACTCGTCCGAGAAGTTTCACGCCGCCAAGACCTCGTTCGCCAAGCACGGCATCAAGATCACCGGCCTCCAGCTCGACCTCGCGCAGATGCTCGCGCGCAAGAACGAGGTCGTGAAACAGCTCACCACCGGCGTCGGCGGCCTGTTCAAGAAAAACAAGATCGACAGCGTCATGGGCACCGGCCGGGTCGTCTCGCCCACGCAGGTCGAGGTCACCGCCTCCACCGGCAAGCAGACGCTCAACACCAAGCGCATCCTGATCGCGACGGGGTCGGTCCCGATCCAGATCCCCACCCTCCCCTTCGACGGCAAGCACATCCTCTCGTCGACCGAGGCCCTCGCGCTCACCGAGGTCCCCAAGAAGCTCGTGATCGTCGGGGCCGGATACATCGGCGTCGAGATGGGCTCGATCTGGGCGCGCCTCGGCTCGGAAGTCGTCCTCGTCGAGTTCCTCGACCGCGCGCTCCCGAACATGGACAAGGAACTCGCCGGCCAGCTCCAGCGCCTGCTCGAGCGCCAGGGCCTGTCGTTCAAGTTCGGCATCGCCGCCCAGTCCGCCACGGTCGAGAACGGACGGGTGAAACTCGCCTGGAAGTCCAAGGACGGCACCGAGTCCGGCGTCGAAGAGTGCGACAAGATCATGGTCGCGATCGGCCGCCGCCCGATGACCCAGGGCCTGGGCCTCGAGGCCGCGGGCGTGACGATGGACGCCAAGGGCTTCATCCCCGTCGACCACACGACCTTCCAGACCAACGTGCCGGGCGTGTACGCGATCGGCGACGTCATCGGCGGCCTGATGCTCGCCCACAAGGCCGAGGAAGAGGGCATCGCCTGCGTCGAGCGCATGAACGGCATCGCCGGCCACGTCGACTACCATACGGTCCCCGGCGTCGTCTACACGCACCCCGAGCTCGCCAGCGTCGGCTACACCGAGGAAGAGGCCGTCGCCAAGGGCCACCAGGTCAAGGTCGGCAAGTTCGGGTTCATCGCCAACGGCCGAGCCAAGGCGATGGACGAGACCGCCGGGCAGGTCAAGATCATCGCCGACGCCAAGACCGACCGCGTGCTCGGCGTGCACATCCTGGGCGCGCACGCGTCCGACATGATCGCCGAGTGCGTCGTCGCCATGGAGTTCAAGGCCACCGCCGAGGACATCGCCCGCAGCAACCACGCCCACCCCACGATGCCCGAGGCGATCAAGGAAGCCGCGATGGCCGTCGACAAGCGGCCGATCCACATTTAACGCGGATTATCACTTCCCCGTTTAGCCGCGACCCGAAGGGCAAGCGTCAGCGCCGCCCGCAGGGGAGCGCGTTTCGCGGAGCCCCCATGACCCCCGTCCGCATCGGCGTGATCGGCTGCGGCGCTATCTCCGGCGCCTACCTCGGCATGGCCGCCAGATTCCTCGCGGTCCAGGTCGTCGCCTGCGCCGACTTAGACCTCGACCGCGCCCGCGCCAAAGCCGCCGAGTACCACATCCCCAAAGCCTGCAGCGTCGACGAGCTCCTCGCCGACCCCGCGATCGAGATCGTCCTCAACCTCACCATCCCCAAGGCCCACGCCCCCGTCGCCCTCGCCGCCCTGCGCGCCGGCAAACACACCTACTGCGAAAAGCCCCTCGGCATCACCCGCGACGAAGGCCGACAGGTCATCGACCTCGCCCGATCGAAGAACCTCCTCGTCGGCTGCGCCCCCGACACGTTCATGGGCGCCGGCATCCAGACCGCCAAGCACCTGATCGAGTCCGGCGCGATCGGTCGGCCCGTCGCCTTCACCGCCTTCATGATGGGCCGCGGCCACGAATCGTGGCACCCGTCCCCCGAGTTCTACTACCAGCCCGGCGGCGGCCCCATGTTCGACATGGGCCCGTACTACCTCACCGCCCTCCTCCAACTCCTCGGCCCCGTCCGCCGGCTCACCGGCGCCGCCACCATCGCCATCCCCGACCGCACGATCACCTCCAAGCCCAAGGCCGGCCAGAAGATCACCGTCGAAACCCCCGACCACGTCTGCGGCACGATCGAGTTCGCCTCCGGCTGCACCGGCGTCATCATCCAATCCTTCGCCACCTTCGCCCCGCAGTACGACGCCAAACATCCGATCACCATTTACGGCACCGAGGGCACGCTCAAGGTCCCCGACCCCAATCAGTTCGACGGCCCCGTCCACGTCCGCCGGCTCGACGAAAAGGAGTTCAGCGAAGTCCCGCCCACCTCTCCCACCGGCTTCGGCCGGAGCGTCGGCCTCGCCGAGATGGCCATCGCCCTCCGCACCAACCGCCCCTTCCGCGCGACCGGCGCCCAGGGCCTCTACGTCCTCGACCTGATGGCCAGCTTCTTCGACTCCGCGACCACCGGCCGCGCTTACGAACCCGTTGCGCCGTGGAGCGAGCCCCCCGCCCCACTCGTCTGACCGCGCGCGATCACGCGCCCAACCCCTCCTGCTCCCGCGTGATCCGATCGATCAGCGCGTGCAACTTCTCGGCCGGCACGTACGCCTTCGCCCGCTCCCGATAATGCGGCACCACCGACGCCGCCCCCGCCCGCGCCCCGACCGCGCACTAGAACTCCCCCACCACCGACTTGAGCTTCTTCAAATCAAACTCCACCGGGCACGCCTTATCCCCCAGCAGCGGGCCGACCCACTCCGCGTCGTACTTCACGATCGTCCGACTCGGCACGTATACGACCGTCGGCGTCACCCCCAGCGCCTCGGCGATCGCCGCGAAGATCTCGTTCCACGTGAACGCGTCCGGACGCGTGATATGAAACGCCTCGCCGATCGCTTTGGGGTTCCCGAGAAGCCGCACGAACGGACGCGCGAAGTCCGACGCGTGCGTCCACGTCCACAACCCCGTCCCGTCGCCGTGGATGACCACCGGCCGGCCGTTCAACATCCGCCAGACGTGATCGTCCCCCGGCACGAACGTCCCCGGGAACTTCCTGCGATACGTATGGCTTGGCCGAACGACCGTCACCGGCAACCGCCCCTCGGCGTGCCAGCGGAACAGCGTCCGCTCCATGTCCGCCTTCGTCTGGCTGTACGCCCAGAACGGGTTGCTCAGCGGCACGTCCTCGGTGATCCGCCACCGCGTGCCCGGCTTCTCGTACGCCGACGCCGTCGAGATGAACAGGTACTGCCCGACATTCCCCCCGAACACCTCCAGGTCCGCCTCGATCTGCGCTGGCTCGTACGCGAGAAACTGGCACACCACGTCGAACCGCTCGCGGGCCAAGCCGCGATACGTCGGGTCGTTCAGTTCCCCCGTCACCCGCCGCACGCCCTCCGGCAACGGCTCGCCCACCGTCCGCCCGCGATTGAACACGGTGACGTCCTGCCCCGCCGCCGCGCTCGCGCGCACGCACTCGTACGAGATCTCGCCGGTCCCGCAGATGTAAAGGACTTTCATCGCGCGCCGATCGTGCGAATCCAATGGGTTGTGTCAACCGTTGCTCTCCCCCCGACACCCGTCCCCCCCGTCATCCTGAGGTACTCCGAAGGATCTCGCCAGAGCCCAACGCCCGATCGACGTTCGCAAACCGTCTCGACGTCCGATGAAAGATCCTTCGGAGTACCTCAGGATGACGGTGCCCGCCCGGATCCGGAACGATGCGCACGAAAACGCCCACGGGATCTCCCGTGGGCGCTTCTCCTAGTTCGATTCACGACCAACCTACCACGCCGCCGTCGTCGCCTCGCGCTTATCCCCGAGCTGCGACAGCACCCCGTCCTTGTACCGCTGCCCGTCCTCCCGGCCCTTCGCCGCCTTGTCCTTCATCTCCGCCAGCACCGTCTCGGCCTTGGCGACGCGGTCGTTGCTGATCGGGTGCGTCTCCATCAGGTTGTTCTTCACCAGCGGGTCGCTCTGCGACATCGTCAGCATCGTCTCGAGGTAGCTCCGGTACTGCGTCGGCTTGTACTCCGCCGCGCTCATGTACCGCATCGCGTCCGCGTCGACGGCATACAGCTGCTCGGCCGTCACGCCGTACCCCTTCAGTTTGCCCGGCGTCGCCGGGTCCATCACCATCGTCATGGCGGCCCGGGTGAACTCGTGCGCGAACACCCCGGCCAGCACCGCGTTGTTCCGGTTCTTCGACGCCACCGCCGCCCCGACGATTGCCGCCCCGAGCTCGATCACCTGCTGTTTCTGAATCTGCTCCTCGACCCGCTTGACCTCCGCCTGCATCTTGGTCAGCAGGAACTTCCGCTGGATGCACGCGACCTCCTGCGCCAGCACGCTCGCCAGCTGCGCCTCGTTCCGCAAATCGCGCAGCAGCCCGACCGTCACGTACACGTTGGCCTGGTTCACGTCGATCGGCACCGAGTAGTGGTTCACCACGTCCGAGTTCATCACGACGAACTGGTAAGCGATGCCGGTCCCCCCGGCACTCTTGACCACCGACTGCCCGACCTCGCCCACGTACCGCGCCACCGCCGGGTTGTTCAGCCGCCCCTTGAATGCCCGCTCGACCTCGTCGGCCATTCGCATGCCCATCCCGCGGACCGTCGGAACCTCCTGGCCCTGCGTGCGCGGGTCCTGGTAGTTGCCCTGATAACCTGGCACGTACCCCATCGAGCCGGGCGCATACCCGGTCTGATACCCCGCCGGGTACCCCGTCCCGTATGCCGGCACACCGTATTGCAGTCCCGTGTTCGGTCGCTGCACCGGCGTGTTCTGCGGCGGCATGAACTCGGCAATGATCTCCTTGCACCCCCCCGCGGCCCCCAACACCGCCGCCGCCAGCCCCAGTGCCCGCGCCGTCTTCCCCATCAATCCGTTTCGCATATGAGACCTCCCGACATCATCGTCGACCGATCGAACATCCGTTACGCCACCCACCCTGTTCAGGTCATCGCCGCTCGCCGCGACCCGTTGCACGAAAATCTCATTCGCCGCGCACGCCCGCGCGATATTCCTGCACGCCTTCGGTCCCGCCCGGGAACCGCTCCGCCGCCCGCTGGGCCCGCTCGATCCGCTCTGGCGTCGCCCGCTCGACCGCCACCGGCACCCGCGACCGCGGCACGCCGTGCTCCGCCATCGCGCTCAGGAACCGCCGGTACTCCCCCGCCTTGTACCCCGCCCGCGCGATCGCCTCGATCGCCCGCGCGTCCACCCCGTCCCGCTCCGCCGACCCGCCGTCGCGCCCCGCCGGCGTGCTCACGCTCGCGATGTCCAGCGCCAGCGCCGACGCCAACTGCGCCTCGTTCGTCAGCACGCCGAGCAGCCCCGTGGTCACGAACACCCGCGCCGTCGACTTGTTCAGCCGCACAGCCGAGTGATCCACGTTGGCCGAATCGATGACGACGAACTCCCAAGTCCGGTCGCCCACTCCCAAGTGCCGCGCCACCTCCTGCCCCACCCCCGCCACGTACCGCTGCACCCGCCCCGTCACCCGCCGACCTTCCAAGCCCGGCCGGCCGCCGTCCACCAATACTGTCGAGCGCCGGCCGGATTCCGGGTCCGGGCCGGCCTCGTTTGGCGTACATCCCAGCGCCAGCAGCGCCGCGCCCACCACGAGCCCCGCTGCTCCGACTCGCGCGCAGAAACGTCCGTGCATGTGACCCAACCTCCCACACTCACCCGGGGCCCATCGGTCCCCGACGGGGCGCGGCGTCACGTCCGCCGCCTTTCTTTGCTCAATCCCGGGTGCGTCCCTTAGATTACCCTCCTCGCCGCGCCGCCCGCAACAAACATTTGGGATTCTGACAGCTAACTTAGACCCCTCGTCCGGCGGCCAGCCGCTACACCCCGCACAGCCCGACCGCGATGCCCCTGCCGCATTACCTCCAACTCGCCCTGACCGACGGCATCGGCCCCATCCTCATTGGGCGCCTGATCGAGGCCCAGGGCTCGGCGGACAAGGTCTGTCGAATCTCCCTCGCCGAGTTACGCGAAATCGAGGGTATCGGCCGCACCAAGGCCGAGAAAATCCACGCCTCTCTCCGCCAGGCCGAACGCGCCGCCCCGCTGGAACTCGCCAAGGCCGAGGCCGCCGGCGTCCGGATCATCTGCCCCGAGGACGACGCCTACCCGCCCCTCCTCAAGCTCATCCCCGACCCGCCCTCGGTGCTGTACGTCAGGGGCGACCTCCAGCCGCGCGACCTCAACGCCCTGGCGATCGTCGGCAGCCGCAAGTGCTCCCTCTACGGCCGCGAGCAGGCCGAGCGCTTCGCCGCCCTCCTTGCCGGTGCCGGGTTCACCGTCACGTCCGGCGGCGCACGCGGCGTCGACTCCTGCGCCCACCGCGGCGCCATGCAGCACCCCAATGGCCGGACCATCGCCGTGCTGGGCTGCGGGCTCGACGTCGTCTACCCGCCGGAGAACGATTCCCTCTTCGATCAGATCGCCACGCGAGGGGCGGTCGTCTCCGAATACCCGATGGGCACGCCGCCCGTCCCGGAAAACTTCCCCCGCCGCAACCGCATCATCAGCGGCATGTCGCGCGGCGTGCTCGTCGTCGAGGCCGACGAGCGCTCCGGCGCGCTCGTCACCTGCCGCCTGTGCGTCGAGGACCACAACCGCCCCGTCTTCGCCCTCCCCGGTCGCGTCGACAACCAACTCTCCGCCGGGCCCCACAAGCTGATCCGCGAGGGCGCGATCCTCACCACGAGCCTCGATCACATCCTCGAAGGCCTCACCCCCCTGCCGGACGAGGTCTCGCAACCGACGCTGTTCGATGACGCGCCCGAACCCGTCGCTCACGCCGGCGCACCCTCGCGCGTGCCCGTTCCCACCACGACCCTGACCGACCGCCAGCAGCAGATCCTCGCCGCCATGAGCGGCCCCACCCCGCTCGACTCGCTGATCGACCGCACCAACCTCCCCGCCCACGAGATCCTTCAGGAAATGACCCTCCTGACCCTCAAGGGCCAGGTGCAGCGCGTCAACGGCCAAACGTTCGCGCGAAAAGCCTTCATCGGTTCTTAACGCGAGTCCCCGAAAACCTCTGCCGCGGGCGCGGCGCCTCGCCTTAGCGCGCCTGACGCCCTGGGTCTTCTCCGTGAATCCTCTGCGTCCTCTGCGTCTCTGCGGTGAGTTTTTGACGGCTCCCCCACGCGCTCTAAGATCACGTCCATGTCCTCCTCCGTCCCCCAAGCCCGCCGCCGACAACTGCTCGACGCCCCCCGCCCCGACCTCCGCCTCGCCGCCATCGACGTCGGCTCCAACTCCCTGCACATGATCGTCGCCCAGATCGGCGTCGACGGCGCCGTCACGACCCTGTGGCGCGCCAAGGAGATGGTCGGCCTCGGCCGGGCCTCCTTCCCCTCCCACCGGCTCTCCCGGACGGCGGTCGACCAGGCCATCCTCGCCCTCCGCCGGTTCCAGGCCGAGGCCTACAACCGCCACTGCGAAAAAATCCTCGCCGTCGCCACCAGCGCCGTCCGCGAGGCGACCAACGGCGGGGACTTCATCGAGCGCGCCCGCCGCGAGCTCGGCCTGACCGTCCGCGTCGTCTCCGCCCGCGACGAGGCACGCCTCATCTACCTCGGCGCACGCCACGCCGCCGACCTCTCGGCCGGCCCCCACCTCATCGTCGACATCGGCGGCGGGTCCGTCGAGTTCATTGTCGCCGACGCGACCAAGCCCCTCCTCCTCGAGTCCCGCAAGCTCGGCGCGTCGCGCATGACCGCCCAGTTCGTCAAGTCCGACCCGATCGACGTCGCCGACCTCGAAAAGCTCCTCAAGCACTACGACAAAGAGCTCTCGCCCATCGTCGCCGCGATCGAGGCCCACAAACCCGTCGGCGCGATCGGCACATCCGGCACCCTCGAAAACCTCGCCGCCATGACCGGCTCGACCTTCGGCCCGCAGGGTGAGCCCGCCATCCTCGAAGCCGAAAAGCTCAGCCGGCTCGTCGGCAAGCTGATCGAATCCCGCGCCAAGGACCGCGAAAAGCTCACCGGCCTCGACGAGCAGCGCCGCGACCAGATCATTGCCGGCGCACTCCTGGCCAACGAGATCATGCGCCGCCTGTCGCTCAAAAAGCTGACCCTCTGCCGCGCCGCTCTACGGGAGGGCATCCTCGTGGAATACATCGCCCGCCACCTGCCCGACCTCGCCGTCCGCCGCCAGATCCCCGACCCGCGCCGCCGCTCAGTCCTCGAACTCGCCAAGCGGTGCAACTGGGAGCAACCCCACGCCGAGCACGTCACCGCGCTCACGCTCTCCCTGTTCGACCATCTCGCCCCGCTGCACGGCCTTGGCCCAAAAGAGCGCGAACTGATCGAGTTCGGCGCACTCCTCCACGACATCGGCTGGCACATCGCCGGCAAGGGCCACCACAAACACTCGATGTATCTCATCCTCCACGGCAACCTCAAAGGCCTTTCAGAAGAGGAAGTCCGCATCGTCGCCAACGTCGCCCGCTACCACCGCAAGTCGCCACCGAGCCCCGACCAGGCCGAATACCAATCGCTCCCCGCCCGCGCCAAGAAAATCGTCCGCGTCGGCGCAGGCCTCCTCCGCGTCGCCGACGGCCTCGACCGCTCCCACAACGCCGTCGTCTCCGCCGTCCGCACGAGAACCACCGGCGACACCGTCTCACTGGCCCTCGAATCGCGCGGCGACCCCGCCCTCGAGATCTGGGGCGCCAAGCGCAAACGCGACCTGTTCGAAGACGTGTTCGGACGGAAGTTGCAGATCAAGCCCGCGAAAGCATGACCCGCGGTCGCGCGCCTCGTGGCATGGGTACCGCCCGCAGGGCGATACCCGTGTTCGGCGCTCGCATGAGCGAAACGCGCTCCCCTCCGGGCGGCGCTGACGCTTGCCCTGCGGGTCGCGGCTACACTGAGTCATAGGACGCTTATGAATCTGTCCGTTCCTCATCCGTATCCCGGCAAGCTCATCATCGTCGAGGGCATCGACGGCTCGGGCAAATCCACCCAGCTCCAGCTCGCCGTGCGCCACCTCAAATCGCAGGGCCTGCCCGTCTTCTTCACCGAGTGGAACTCCGCCGACGTCGTCAAAGCCGTCACCAAACGCGGCAAGAAGAAGATGACGCTCACCCCGATGACGTTCAGCCTCCTGCATGCGACCGACTTCGCCCACCGCCTGATCAACAACATCCTCCCCCCGCTCAAGGCCGGCATGATCGTCTGCGCCGACCGCTACTGCTACACCGCCTTCGCCCGCGACGTCGTCCGCGGGTGCGACCGCGCGTGGGTCCGACGGGTCTACAACTTCGCCCCCCGCCCGGACCTCGCCCTCTACTTCAACGTCCCGATCGACGTCTCCTGCACCCGCATCCTCTCCGGCCGCGCCCAGCTCAAAGACTACGAGGCCGGCATGGACCTCAACCTCGCCCCCGACAAGGTCAGCTCGTTCAAGATCTTCCAGTCCCGCATCCTGACCGAGTACGAGCGCATCCGCCACGAATACGCCCTCACCCAGATCGACGCCACCCAGTCCATCGCCGACCAGCAACACCAGGTCCGGGACCTGATCGACGCCACCCTGGAACACTACGACCCCGAATCCGTCGCCCCCCTGCACACCGTCGCGACGGACACCCCTACGAACTACTGACTACTCCCCCTCCCCATGCAATTCCGCTACTTCAAACACCCCATGCCCTACCTCCCCCACGACGGGTGCGCGGGCAAGCTCATCGTCATCGAGGGCACCGACGGCACCGGCCGCTCCACTCAGGCCGCCCTGCTCAAGGAGTGGCTCGAAGTCCAGGGCTACGGCGTCATGGAGACGGGCTGGACGCGCTCCAACCTCGTCGGCCAGGCGATCACGGACCTCAAGAAGGGCCACTCGCTCAACCGCCTGACCTACGCCCTGATGTACGCGACGGACCTCGCCGACCGCCTCGAGTACCAGATCATCCCCGCCCTCAAGTCCGGCTTCATCGTCCTGGCCGACCGCTACACCTACACCGCGATCGCCCGCGGCATCGTCCGCGGCGCCGACGAAGACTGGCTCCGCGACCTCTACGGCTTCGCCGTCGTCCCGGACCTCGTCTGCTACCTCCAGCTCTCGGTCCGCGAGCTCGTCCCCCGCGTCCTGACGACCGGCAAGATGAACTACTGGGAGTCCGGCATGGACATGAACTACGGCGACGACCTCTACGACTCGTTCGTCGCCTACCAGGGCGCCCTGATCGAACAGTTCGACCGCATGGCCGAACAACACCACTTCGTCACCCTCGATGCGCGCGAAGAACCCGCCGACACCCAGAAGCGCCTCCGCGCCGCCGTCGGCCAATACCTCGACACGTTTGCCGTCGAACGCGCGTAGTGAAGGAATGCGCCGGGCTGCGCGCACGATCCATCAACCGATTTCGGGTACCGAAAGCCCGCGGCAGATCTTGCGCGCCAAGACGTTCGGGATTTCCGTGTGCCGCGGCACCGCCTCGACCTCGCCGGTGCGCGGGTTCGTCCAGAGGCTGTGAGACCGCCCCTCGCGCTTGAGCGTACACCCGTGGGCGCGCAGGTGCCGCAGCAGCGCCCCCGTTTTCATCCGACCCTCACCACGGCTCGTTCGGCGTCCGGCGGAACGCCACGCAGCCCGTCCTCCCGACGATCTTCCAGGATCAACTCGATCGCGTCCGCCAGGCTCTGCAGCGCCTCGTCCCTGCTCTTCCCCTGCCCGTTCGCGCCCGGCACCTCCGGGGAATACGCGATGAACCATTCGTTATCGCGCTCGATGACGGCGGTGAACTCGTTGATCATAGAAACCTCTCGGCAAACCCCGAACATCATACCACCCGCACCGCCACCCCGCGCTCCCCGAGATACTCCTTCACCTGCCCCACCGTGTACGACCCGAAGTGAAAGATGCTCGCCGCCAGCGCCGCGTCCGCCTTCCCCTCGCTCAGCACCTTGTACATGTGCTCCGGCGACCCCGCCCCCCCGCTCGCGACCACCGGCACGTGCACCGCACCGCTCACCGCCGCCGTCATCTCCAGATCGTACCCGGCCGTCGTCCCGTCCGCGTTCATCACGTTCAGCACGATCTCCCCCGCCCCCAGCCGCTCGGCCTCCCGCGCCCACCACACCACGTCCACCCCCGTCCCCACCCGCCCCCCGTTCACGAACACCTCCCACACCTCCTCCATCGCCACCCCCCGCTCATCCACCCACTCCCGCCGCGCGACCAATCCCCCCTCCTCTTCCCGCTTCCCGCTTCTCGCTTCTCGCTTCTCCCTCACTACTCGATTCGCATCCAACCCCAACACCGTCGCGCACGTCCCGAACTTCCGCGAAATCTCCGCCAGCAGTTCAGGCCGCCTCACCCCCGCCGAGTTGATCGACACCTTCTCCGCCCCCGCCTGGATCAATTGCGTCGCGTCATCCAGCGTCCGGATCCCACCGCCCACCGTCAGCGGCATGAAGCACTGCTCGACCACGCGCCGCACCACGTCCGTCATGATGCCCCGCCCCTCGTGACTCGCCGTGATGTCGTAAAACACCAGCTCGTCCGCCCCCTGCTCCTGGTACCGCTTCGCCTGCTCCACCGGGTCCCCCGCGTCCACGTGATCAAAGAACTTCACGCCCTTCACCACGCGCCCCCGATCCACGTCCAGGCACGGAATGATCCGCT
>DATHXE010000927.1:0-2236 GCA_035459845.1 Tepidisphaeraceae bacterium
GGTCGGACGACGAACACGGGCACGGGCCGGGACGCACAGTCCCGGCCCGTGCTCATTTTTGTCGGCCCGCCGCCGGCGCGCAACCCCGTAGCCGGGCGTCACGTGCGCGCCCGCCCGCGCGGTTCGGCCCGCCGCCGTTGAGATTTGCGATTGCCAGTCCAACCCCGCCCGGCATATAGTTGCACCATGCAACTATTGTCGGACGCAACCGGTGCGCGGCGGGGCGGCGGGGTGTCGGCGCGCGACTGCGCGGGGGCCGTCCTCGACGCCGTCCCGGGCGTGATGTGGTTCGTCCGGTGCCACATGCGCCGCCACCGCACGCGCGGGCTGTCGGTCCCCCAGTTCCGCACGCTCGTGCTGCTGAGGCGGTACCCGGGGGCGTCGCTGTCGCTGGTGGCCGAGCACCTGGGCTCGTCGATGCCCACGGCGTCCCGGCTGGTGACCGGGCTGGTCGGGAAGGGGCTGCTGACGCGCAAGGGACGGGCGGACGACCGTCGCCAGGTGACCTTGGCGCTGACGGCCAAGGGCGAGTCGGTGCTCGACACGGCGCAGGCGGCGACCCGCGACGGGGTCGCGGAAAAACTCGAACAACTCGGCGAATTGGAGCGCAAGACCCTCGCGGCGGCGATGGACCTGCTCGGGCGCGTCTTCGCAAAGCCCGCGGCGCCCGATTCCTGACAGAATGACGCTTCCGCGCCTCCGAAAGCCCACGGAGCTTGCTCCGTGGGTTGTGCCGGAACTTCGCGACCGCGTTTCCCGCACCCGATCATCGCACCCCACACGATCCTTCCCCTTCCGAGACCAGTCGTATGTGGATTGTCCGACTCGCCCTCCGCAGGCCCTACACGTTCGTCGTCGCCGCCATGCTGGTGGCGATCCTCGGCGTGGTCACGATCCGCCGGATGCCGACCGACATCTTCCCGTCGGTCGACATCCCGGTCATCTCGTGCGTCTTCCGGTACGAGGGGATCAGCCCGGACGAGATGGAGAAGCGGATCGTCACGCCGTTCGAGCGGTTCCTGATCACCACGGTCAACGACGTCGAGCGGATCGAGAGTTTGTCGCTCAATGGCAACGCGGTCATCAAGGTCTACTTCCAGCCCGGCGCGAAGATCGAGGCCGCGACCGCCCAGGTGACGGCCGTCGCGCAGACGGCCATCCGCCAGATGCCCCCGGGCAGCCAGCCCCCGCTGATCATCCGGTACAGCGCGAGCGACGTCCCGATCCTGCAGTTATCGATCAGTTCCGACACGATCCCGGAGAACCGGCTGTTCGACATCACGATCAACCAGCTCCGCCCGCAGTTGATCACCGTCCCGAACATCATGATCCCGTACCCCTACGGGGGTAAGCAGCGGCAGGTCGTGGTCGACCTCGACCCGGCCAAGCTCTACGCGTGGGGCATCTCGCCGAGCGACGTGAGCGCGGCCGTGAACAACCAGAACTTGATCCTGCCCGCCGGCAGCGTGAAGGTCGGGACGCAGGAATACCCGGTCCGCCTGAACTCGAGCCCCGACAACGTGGCCGCGCTCAACGACCTGCCGATCAAGACGATCAACGGGACGACGGTCTACATCCGCGACGTCGCCCACGTCCGCGACGGGTTCCAGGTGCAGACGAACATCGCCCACGCCGACGGCAAGCGGGCGGTGCTCCTGACGATCCTCAAGGCGGGCGGTGGGTCGACGCTGGACGTCGTGGCCGAGGTGAAGCGGCGCCTGCCCGTCATCCAGCAGACGCTCCCGGCCGACCTGAAGATCACGCCGCTGTTCGACCAGTCGGTGTTCGTCCGCGCCAGCGTGACGGGCGTCGTGCACGAAGCCTTGATCGCGGCCGGCCTCACCGCGCTGATGATCCTGCTCTTCCTGGGGAGCTGGCGGAGCACGCTGATCGTCGTGATCTCGATCCCGCTGTCGATCCTCGTCTCGATCATCGTGCTTAGCGCGATGGGCCACACGCTCAACACGATGACGCTGGGCGGGATGGCGCTGGCCGTCGGCATCCTCGTCGACGACGCGACCGTCGAGATCGAGAACATCCATAGAAACCTCCACCAGCGCAAGCGGCTCGTGCGGGCGATCCTCGACGGGGCGCAGCAGATCGCCGTGCCGGCGTTCGTCGCGACGCTGTGCATCTGCATCGTCTTCGTCCCGGTCGTGTTCATCGCCGGGGCGGCCAAGTTCCTGTTCACGCCGCTCGCGCTGGCGGTCGTGTTCGCGATGATGACCAGCTACCT
>DATHXE010000928.1:0-16516 GCA_035459845.1 Tepidisphaeraceae bacterium
TCCTCCTGCAACTGCTTGTCCGCCAGCTCGATCTTCTTCGTCTCGCCGAGCTCCACGCTCCGGATCGTCCCGCCGCTGATCAAGTTGATCACCCAGACGTTGATCGGCCCCTTATCCCCGCCTACCGCCTTGGGCTTCTGTTCGACGCCCAGGATCGTCCCGTCCAGCGTCTCGCCCGCATTCGTGACGACCTGCACCTTCGCCCCGCGCAACTGCCCGAGCAGCTCGGCCAGCGACGGGTTCCCCGTGATGTCGACCTGGAAGCTCCGCAGCGTCTTCTCGATCGGATCCTGTGACGGGTACACAACCGACCGCACCATCCCCCCGCCCAGGTCCTGCAGCAGGAGCGATTTCAGGATGTCGTTGATTTGCTGCGTCTTGAACCGCAGTTCAGTGGACGTGTTGCCGTTCACGGCCCCGCCGTGCTCGAAGTAGCCGACGCCGGACGAGAAGAGCACGACCACCTTCACCGGCACGTCCGCCGGGGCCCCCTTCTCGTCCTTCTTGACCTCTCCCGCCAACTGCCCGAGCGCGTCACCCGCCGGCATAAACGTGATTCCCGCCACCGCCGCCGCCAGCACCGCCGAAGTCCAGAACCGTCGCATCGTCAGCTCCTCGTTGGTTCGATCGCCCCCGCATTGGCGCATACCCGCATTCGTTCGACGCCCGCGATCTTGGAAAGTTCCGAGCACGGCTTCACTCGGGATGCGCGATCGCCGATTCCGGGTGCCATGCCCTCGCGAGCCGCCGAACATTGTCGTTCGCGCAACACCGTCGTCGGCTCGCGTGGGCATGCCCCAGATGCGCGTCCGACCTCGAACCAAATTCGAATTCCTAACCGAGAGCCACTGGGGCATGCCCACGCCCCGCGATCACGATCCCGGCGAGTAGATCGCACCCGGCGCGGTGCGAGGGCATGGCACCCGGCGCGCCGGCCCGCCCACAAGCTACGCCTCACCGCCATACCCATGCCACGAGTTCGATTCGCCGCTATCCTTGCCCCATGCCCCGCGCCCTCCTCCTCGCGACCTTACTTTTAACGGTCGGCTGCGCCACCGCGCCACCCTCGCCTCCCGCTTCGATTCCCACCTCACTCGTCCCCACCCCTCCCCCGCCCGTCCGCACCGTCCCCCTCGGCCACTCCGTCGACCGCCGCCCCCTCACCCTCCACCTCCTCGGCGACCCCGCCGACCCCGCGCCGCTCCTGATCATCGGCGGCGTCCACGGCAATGAGCCCACCGCCACCGCCGTCGCCCAGCGCCTCCTCGACCTGCTCACCGCGCAGCCCGCCCTCCTCGGCCGCCGCCGCGTCGCCGTCCTCCCCTGCGCCAACCCCGACGGCCTCGCGCGCAAGCTCCGCACGAATACGAACCTCGTCGACCTGAACCGAAACCTCCCTGCCGCCAACTGGGCCAGGACCCGCAAGGGCGCCATGTTCGGCGGCGACCGCCCGTCGTCCGAGCCCGAGACCCTCGCCCTCCTCAAAGCGTTCGAGATCGCCCGCCCCGCGCGCGTCATCTCCATCCACTCCATGGCCGCCCCCTGCAACAACTACGACGGCCCCGCGCAACTCCTCGCGCAAACGATGGCCGGTCACAACGCCTATCCCGTTAAGGCCAGCATCGGATACCCCACCCCCGGCAGCCTCGGCTCCTGGGCCGGTGTCGACAAACAAATCCCCATCATCACCCTCGAACTCCCCAGCCGCGCCACGGCCGATCAAGCATGGGAACAAAACCGCGACGCGTTGCTCGCCGCGATCCGCGCCCAGTAGCTAAACATTCCGATGTTGAGGAGAACCGTTCGAAGACCGATCCGCGAATCTGCGCGCTGACCATCCCGCGCCGCTCCTCAACATCGGAATGTTAGCTACTTTGAACGCATGCCCGATCCGAACCACCCCACCCTCGCCCTCCTAGCCGGCGGCCGCGGCACGCGCATGGGGCTTCCCAAATCGCACCTCACGATCGCCAGCGTACCCATCCTCCGTCACCTGTTCGACAATTGGGCATGGCCCGGCCCCACCCTGCTCATCACCGCCCCCGGCGTCGAGCACCCACCCGGACACGACCTCTTCACCGCCGAAATCATCGACCCGGTCGAAGGCCAGGGCCCCCTGCGCGGGGTTCACACCGCGCTGACGCACGCCACAACGGACCTCGTCATCGTCGCCACCGTCGACATGCCCAAAGTCGCCCGCGCCCACCTCGACCATCTCGCCGCCGCGATCACTTCATTCTCGAACGCCCCCGCCCTCTTCCTCCACCCCCCGTTTAGCCGCGACCCGCAGGGCGAGCGACAGCGAAGCCCGCAAGCGAGCGCGCCGCCCCCCGACAACCCATTCTTCGAACCCTTCCCCTGCGCCGTCCGCCGAACCCTCCTTCTGCCCATCATCGCCGCCCGCCTGGCGCGCAACGACCTCTCCGTCCGCGCCCTGGCGACCGAGCCCGGCGTCATCACTCGCCCCGCCCCACGCGACTGGCCCGCCGACACGTGGGCGAACTGGAACCGGCCGGAGGACGTCCGGGCCTGATCACACGCCTGCGCGCGAAAACGCCACTGTCCCGAAACCGAGACAGTGGCGCCTGAACGTTCTCAACTCACCAAACCCTTAACGCTTCCCGCGCCCGCGCTTTTTCGACTTCGCGTTCCGCGCCGTCGCGCCCGCCGCCGCACGGCGCGAGGTCACGACCGCCGGGCGTTTGGCCTTCTCGGGCTGTTTGCCCGCGGGCTTCTTGCGGCCGCCCCCAGTTCCACCGCCGTGCCCGCCGGCCTTGCCGCCGAACGCGCCGCCCTGCTTCCGCGCCCGTCCGCCGCCGCCGCCGGCGCGGCGGCCCTTGCCGGTCCCCGGCTCGCGCCGCTTGCCCATCAGCTCGACGACGGCCAGGTTCAGCTCGCGCCGCGCCTCGTCCACCCCGACAACCGCCACCTTGCACGTGTCGCCGATGCCGATCTTGGTGCCCGTCCGCTGGCCCGTGACGCGCCCGGCGCGCTCGTCGACGTCCCACCAGTCGTCCATCAGGTCTTCGTACCGGATCAGGCCGTCCACCAGGTACGTGCTGATCTGCACGAAGATCCCGAAGTTGGTGATGCCCGTGACCACGCCCGGGAACTCGTCGCCGATGTGGCCCTTGAGCAGTTCGAGGATCTTCACCTGCCGCAGCTCGCGCTCGGCGTCGCTGCTCCGCCGCTCGGTGTAGCTGATGTGCGCGCCGATCTTCATCAGGTCGTCGTACGTGTGCACCATCTGCCCGTCCGGGTGCAGCTTCACGCCCTTGACGCGCTTCGAGCTCCCGCCCACGTCGCCGATCGCCGCGAAGTACGCGTCCAGCAGGCGGTGGATGGTCAGGTCCGCGTACCGGCGGATCGGGCTGGTGAAGTGCCCGTAGTGCTCGCTCGCCAGAGCGTAGTGCCCGATCGTCTCGGGCGAGTAGACCGCGCGGTTCAGGCTCTTGAGCACCGCCAGGTTGATCGCGTACGACTCGGGCTTGCCGTGCACCTCGGCCAGCAGGTGTTGGATCGCCTTGCGGTCCATGACCTTGGGCAGCTTGTACCCGCTGACGGTCACGAAGTGCCGGAGGCGCTCGCTCCCCTGCTCTTCGGGCGCGGGGTGCGTCCGCCGGAGGAACGGCACGTGCAGCGAGTCGAGCAGCCGGGCGACGGCCTCGTTCGCCTCGACCATGAACATCTCGATCAGCGTGTGCGTGAAGCTCTGGTCCTCCGGCTCCGCGCCCACGACCTTGCCGTCCTCGTCCAGCTTGAGCTGAATGACCGGCAGCTCGAGCACGACCTGCCCCTGCGCCTTGCGCCGCTTCTGCAGCCGGCGCGACAGGTCGTTCATGTCGTCCAGCAGGTGCAGCACGTCGTCGTCGTAGTCCGACCGCTTGCGGTCCCCCTGCGGGTGCGGAATCACGTCCGACCGATCGAGCAGCGCCTGCGCCTCGCGGTACCGCAGCCGCTTGCGGCTCCGGATGATCGTGTTCGCGAACCGGCTCGAGATCGGGTTGGCCTTGTCGTCGTACCGGATGAACGCGCTCTTGCACAGGCGCGGCACGTCCTCCTGAAGCGAGCAGACGCCGTTGGACAGGATCTCCGGCAGCATCGGAATGACGTGCCCGGGGAAGTACGTGCTGTTGCCGCGCTTCCGCGCCTCCTCGTCGAGCGGCGAGCCCGGCGGGACGAAGTGCGAGACGTCGGCGATGTGCACGCCGAGCTCCCACGTGCCGTCGTCGAGCTGCCGCAAACTGATCGCGTCGTCGTAGTCCTTCGCGTCGTCCGGGTCGATCGTGCAGATGATCTCGTCCGACAAGTCGAAGCGGTTGGGCGCCTCGGCGTCCGGGTCGAACGTGTCCACCGCCCGTCGGGCCTGCGCCCGCACGGCCTCGGGGAACTCGGCCGGAAGGTTGTGCTGGACGATGACGCCCTTGAGGTCCACATCCTTCTCGCCCGCGGCGCCGAGCACTTCGGTGATCACGCCCTGCGCGGGGTTGCCGTCGTCGTCCGGGAACTGGGTCAGCTCGATGACGACCTTGGTGCCCACGCGGATGTGACGGCTCGCCGCGTCCGGCGCCAGGATCGGCTGGGTCAGCGTGTTGCCGTCCGGCAGCACGACCCACTCGCCCGCGACCTTGCCCAGCGACCCGACGAACCGCTTCTGGGTGCGCTCGAGGATCTCGACGATCCGGCCCTCGCACAGCGTCTTGCCCTCGCCCGGGCGGCACATGACGATCCGCGCGCGGACGATGTCCCCGCTGATCGCCCCCATGTTCATCCCCTTGGGCACGAACAAATCTTCGTGGGCCGTCGGGTCGCTCGGGATCACGAACCCGAAGCCGCCCTTTTTCGCCGAGTACGTCCCGACGAACTCGTCCTTGCGCGTCTGCTGGCTGGGCAGCGTGACGGTGCCCCCCGCGCCGACGGCGATCCGCCCGGCGCGCATCAGGTCGCGCAGCGCCCCGCGGAACCCCTCGTAGTGCTCCTCGTGGTGCACGTCCAACTCGCGCGCCAGCCGCCGCGGCTTGGTCGGCTGATAGCCCTCGGCTTCCACTCGCTCGATGATCTTCTTCTGTAGTTCAGACATTCTGTATGGTGTCCGCGGGCGTGCCCGCGGCTCTCGTTCTTTCTCTGTGTGTGCTCGTCACTAGCCGCTGAAGCGGCTAGCCCGCTTGGGACGGCGCGAATGGCGCCGAAAACCCGTGGTGGGCGATCGACCGTCGCCGCGGAACTTTCCGCGACATTGAACGGTACTCAGCCCGTAAAAACAATGGAACAACCCCTCGCGACGCCCCGCCACCGGCGGCCCCCACCCTCACGTCATGACGGACTCCCCGTCGAAACCCCTCGAATTCCCCTCAAAAATCCATCTCACCTCTTCCATAGTGCCCGGCAACGAACGCCCGCCGGCCGATCTGACAACAATTCCATCCCGGCTTTACATGGACCGGTTTTCGCGGGTCCCCGCCCCACCACCCCGCTCAGGACTCAGGACTGAGCACTCAGGACTTTACCGAACCCCCATCACCCTTCTACGACCGATTTCTCGATCGGTTCGACCGTCACCCCTCTGGATCGGAGGAAATCGATCGCGCCTTGAACGTCGTCGGCCGGGCCGGTCAATAAAACCGCCATAATGCCGATGTCGTGCCGGACCGACGCCTGCCGGATGTCGAACGACACGTCCGGGAACGTCCGCGACATCTCCCAGATAATCGGCTGCTCGACCTGGGTCTGCGTCGGAAACGTGAACCAGCACCGCTTGGAAACTTTGTCCGCCATGGCAGTGCTCACGATACCCGAGACGCCCGTCGACCGCGAGCAGACCTCGCCTGAGAGAGCCCAGCGACTTGTCGCGGGACGGAGTTCGAGAGCGCCGGGGAAACCGGAATTGCGATGCGACGTGTGGCGCGACGCGCGCGACTCCGCGCGGCTCGTCCTCCGTCACGCGACGAGTCGCTGGGCTCTCTCGCCCCGTCTTCATCCTTCATCCTTCCGCCTTCATCCTTCAGCGCCCGCCCCCCGCGATCGCCGGGATGATGCTCAGCTCGTCCCCGTCCTTCAGCGGCGTGTCCAGGTTCTTGGCGAACCGGATGTCCTCGTCGTTGACGTACACGTTCACGTACCGGTTCAGCTGGCCCTCGCCCTTGAACAGCCGGCCCTCGATGCCCGCGGCCTTGGCCTTCAGCGCCGTCAGCGCCTCGCCGACCGTCGCGCCCGACACCTCGACCACGTCCGCGCCGTTGGTGAACGTCCGAAGCGGCGACGGAATACGAATCTTCACGCTCATGAAAGACTGCTTTCTCTGCTGACTGCCTACTGCCCACTGCTTACTTCTTCATGTCCGGCTTGAACTTGAGCCCGCCGCCGGTCGGGCCCGACGCCGTCGACTCGAGAAACTTGCCCAGCTCGTCGATCTTCTTGATCGTGATCGTCGGCTCGCTCGTCCACTTGGCGACGCCCTTGGTGTCGGCGACCTTCGTGAACGGCTTGTTCTCTTCCTTGCCGACCGCGTCCTTCAGGCCCGCGATCCGCTCGGTCATCGCCCGGACGGCCGACGTGTTCCCGCCGGTCAGCGCCCAGCTCTTGATCGCCGCCGCGACGTTATCGAAGAACGCGTCCGTCTTCAACCCCGCGCCGGCGCGGTCGGCCACGTCCATCAGGCCCGCCATCGCCGAGTCGCCGTTCTTGTCCAGCCGGGCGTACAGCTCGTCCCGGTACGCGAGGATCGGGTGATTCTTCTCCGCCACCTTGGCGACCGCGGCGGAAAACTCGTTGTTCGCCGCCGTGATCTCCCCTTTGCCGATCTTGGCCGACGACAGCGACCGCTTGTCCATCCCGGGGTGCGTGAACGGCGACGGCGCGCGCCGGTACACCGCCAGCGCCCGCTTATTCAGATCCGGCGAAAACGTCCCGGGGATGCCCGAGAGGAGTTGCCACTTCACGTACGCCTCGGTCGCCCCGCCGCCGGTGACCGACTGCTCGAGCCCGCGCATGACCGCGTCGGGCGTGAGGTCGGGCGACGGATTCTCCTTGAAGTAGTCCGACTTCTCCCGCACCTTCCCGTTCTTCGGGTCCTTCAGGTACGCTTGATATTCCTTGGTCAGCTGGAGGATGGCGGCGCTGACGACCTTCGCCCGCGCCGCCGCCGTCGCCGGGTCGACCGGGGCCGGCTTGGCGGACCCGCCGTCGCCCTTGAACCCGAGCGTCTCGGCCGATGCGCTGCCGGCGCCCAGCGCCACGAGCACGACCGCCGCCGCCGTCAGCCCGCAGGCCCAACAGGCGAGCCACGTCTTCGTCGTCCGACCACCTCGGGTTCCGCTCGGCATGGACCGTCCTCCGCGTTCGGCGAGCCCGCTTCAGCGGGCGGGTCTCGCGCAGCGAGAAAAGATCGCTCGAAATCGCTCCGGCAGCATTAGCTTACTACATTCGGTCAAACAGTGGCGAGCGTCTCGTCCTTGGCTGACACCGCTTCGGCCCCACCGTTGGCCTCGATCAGCTTGTCGAACTCGCCCATCTTCGCGTCGATCACCGTCGGGTACGGCAGTTCGCCCGCCACCGCCTCGATCGTCTTCAGCCCGTTGCCGGTGATACTGATGACGATCGACTCGTCCCTGGGAATCCGGCCCGACTCGATCAGCTTGATCGCGGCCGCCAGCGTCGTCCCGCCGGCGGGCTCGGTCCAAATGCCTTCCAGTTTCGCCAGAAGTCGAATGGCGGCCACGATTTCCGGGTCGGTGGCGCTCTCGCCCCAGCCGCCCGACTCGGTCACGACCTTGTACGCGTAGTAGCCGTCGGCCGGGTTGCCGATCGCGATGCTCTTGGCGATCGTGTTCGGCTTCTGCGGCTCGATGATGTCCGAGCCCTTCTGGATCGCCTTGACCACCGGGTTACAGCCGGCGGCCTGGGCCGAGTAGATCTTCGGCTTGTTGTCCTCGACCAGGCCGAGCGTCACCAGTTCCTGGTACGCCTTGTGAATCTTGGGCAGAATCGTCCCGCCGGCCGTCGGCACGATCGTGTGCTGCGGGAGCTGCCACCCGAGTTGCTCGGCGATCTCGAAGCCGTACGTCTTGGCCCCTTCGGTGTAGTACGGCCGCAAGTTGACGTTGACGATCGCCCAGCCGTACTTGTCGGCGATCTCGGTGCAGAGCCGGTTCACGTCGTCGTAGGTGCCCTTAATACGCACCATCGTGGGCCCGAAGATCAGGCTGCCGAGCACTTTGCCCTGCTCCAAATCGTGCGGGATCATGACGAAGCAGCGGATGCCGGCGTGGGCGGCGTGGGCGGCGGTCGAGTTGGCCAGATTGCCCGTCGACGCGCACCCGACCGTGTCGAAGCCGAACTCCACCGCCTTGGAGATCGCGACCGAGACCACCCGCTCCTTGTAGGAGTACGTCGGGTAGTTGCACGAGTCGTCCTTGATCCACAAGTTCTTGCAGCCGAGGTACTTCCCGAGCCGGTCGGCCTTCTTGAGCGGCGTGAAGCCCGAGTGGTGGCCGGTGATCGGCTTCTCGACCGGGAGCAGGTCCTTGTACCGCCAGAGGTTCTTGCCGCCCTTCTGGATCGACTCGCGGGTGACCTTCCCCTTCATCGCCGCATAGTCGTACTCGACCTCATACGGGCCGAAGCACTGCTCGCACACGTGCAGCGGCTTGATGCCGACCCGGTGACCACACTCTTTGCACTTCAAACCGAGGACGTAGCTCATGGGGATCTCGCCGCACGCACAAAAAAGAAAGCCTCTTCCGTTAAGAAGAGGCCGTTTGCGTGCTGATCGGTGGGCTCTTCTTATCGTTCCCGGATCGCACCGTCTGTGCAATCGGGGGGGAGTTAGCACCGCTTCGGACGTCGCAATTACGCGAAATCCGCTGGTTGCTGTGGCTTCATAGGGCCCGGCCCTCTGCCACTCTGGATAAGGAGATATTCAGTTGTCAGTGCGAGAGTATGGGGGTGAGGTCCGGGGTTGTCAAGGCAGAACCCGGGTGCGCCCAGCGCTCTTATCGCCCGGCATGCCGACGTCGCCGTCCCAAGCCCAGCGCCGCGACGCCGACCACCGCGAGGGTCCCCGGTTCGGGCACCTGGACCGTCACCGCCTGGATGCCGACATGACTGAAGGTCACGTCCGTGACCGCGGTCGCCACCCACGATGCGGTCAGCACGTCGCTCACGTTGTCCGGACGATAGCTGATGACGAAAACCGCCATCCCCTTCGGCGAACTGTTGGCGAAGACCTGGGGGGCGTCGACGATGGTCGTGGCCCCGTTGAGCGTGAGCGTGAGGACGCCGGTCGCGGCGAACCCGCCGAAGTACAAATTCGCCGTCCGGGTGACCGCCGTGTCGCCCGCCAGCGTGACGGACACGCCCTTGTTCACGGCCGACGTGCCCAAATCGCTGTTGAAGAGGAGGCCGTTGGCGTTAACGCCCGCGGCGCTCGTCGGCGAGGTGCCGTCGCCCGTGTAAGAGTATCGCAGGGTCGTGGCGCTGCTCGCAGACCCGCGGAGGGTCGTACCGCCGACGTTGCTCGCGCCGGAGATGGCGGTGCCGCCGAGCTTTTCATTGTTGGGGACGACGGGCGAAGCCAGCCCGGTGCCGGTCGTGCTCCAGTAGGCCCAGTCCGTCGTGCCGGTGTTGGTCAGGTCGACGGTCGTCGTCCCGCTGTTCACACGGGTAATGCTGTCCAACGTCAGAATGGCGGCGGATGTCGCGGGCGCGACCAGGGCAAGCGTGGCGACGGCGATTCCCCCGAGCATGGTGCGAGCGTACGTCATGAAACTCTCCGGGCCGCAAATGTCCGGGCGTCGTACCCCCGTGCGCCGCCGAGACCGGCCCTCCTCCATCCAAAGCGTACCACAGCTACTCACGCACGTTAACCAGTAAGGCACTCCATTTTAGCGTCGGGAACGCGATTTCCACTCCGCGAAGGTAATCTGGGGCCCGTCTGACATCTGGAGGGGCGAGGACGATTACATAGTGGGGTGACGCCGCCGACCGCACTACCTGGGAGTGGTCGTTCCCTCCATCAACCCTTGGAGCAGCCCCCACTCGTACCGTTTCACCTTCGCCTGCACCGTGTAATTCAGTTCCACGTCCAGGTCGTAGGTCCGGAACAACTGCCCCTCCGGCACCGGCCACTGATCCAGCGTCGCCCGCATCGTCAGCATCGACCGCACGCCCGGCGCCTGGTGGCACATGATGCACGACTCGAGCGTGGTCGCCTGGATCCCGTGCGCCGTGAACGGCTCCTCGCGCGGGCTGGTGCCCCGAACCTCGAACGGGTCGCCCTGCGTGCGCACGAACGGCTCGAGCGTTTCGCCCGGCTCGGTCGGCCGCAGCCCGTGCCCGCCGGCGAACAGTTTCTGCCGGTCCATCATGAACTCGCCCACGTCCTGCGCCCCGAAATCTCCCGCCTTCCGATTCGCCTCCGGGTTGGTCGGGATTCGACGGTAGACGCGGATCTGAACCAACTCGGTCATCGGTGTCGGCCGCACCTTCCCCGCGCGGTCGACCGCCAGCGCCCGGCGCACCATCGCGACCATCGCCCCCTCGGGAAACTGGGGGACGGACTTCCGGCTCTCGAACAAGTACCGCTCCGTCGCCGCCCGCCCGCCCGGCAGGCGCAGAAACACCAGGAACGCCGACCGCGCCCCCGCCCCGAGCACGTGCTGCCGGGCCATCGGGTCGGCGTCGGTCACGTGGAACCGCACCCACGGCCCCGCCGGGTCGTACAAATCCGCCGGCAGGAACGGCCGGCCGGGAAACTTCGCGTCCTGCGCCTTCGCGAACTCCCCGCCCGTGGCCGCCAGCCCCAGGTTGTCCGGCAGCCCTGCGAGTTCCTTTTCGTCGAGCGCGAGCCGCGCGATCGCCCGCGCCAACCGCCCCCGCAATGCCCGCGCCGCCGGCTCGTCCGCCGACGGGTGCACCCATCCGTCCGCGTACCACGCCGCGTAATCGAAGGCCGCCCACAGATCTCGCTGCATGATCACCCGCTTGATCGCCGACATCCCGTCGACGGGCGCCGCCAGGAACGCGTCGAGCGCCGCGAGCGCAGCCGCGTGCGCCTCCCCCCGGAGCAGGTGCGTCCCGCCGGTGTAGAGAAACGGGTCGGTCGCGTGCGTTCGTCGGGACCCGTCCGGCGCCGTCCGCACGAACAACGCCCGGTGGACGCGGTTCCACGGGTGATCGGCCGCCGCGTCGTACGGCGTATCGAACCGCGCCTCCGGCATTGCGGGCGCCTCGGCACGCGCGCCGTCCGCGGCCCACAACACCATCGCGCACCCGAGCCCGAGCGCAATCCCGTTCGTCCAGCGCATACGCCTGCCTCCCGTCCCTCAGTAGACCGAGTTCAATCTCTCATTAGAGAGGGGACGTCGATCCGCCGAGCCCCTCCGCGCCCACGGCGTCTCTGCGGTCAACGCTCTGCCGCTATTTCCCCAGCACCTGCCCGAACGAAATGTCGTGCCCGTCCGGGGTCTGGATCCCGAACTCGCGCACCCCGTACGGCTGGGTGCACGGGCCGTAGTCGATCGTCGCGCCCCGGCCGGCCATCTCCGCGTGCAGGGCGTCCGCGTCGTCGCACCAGAAGTACGCATCGCTCGTCTTCTCGCGGCGCTGCCAGATCGGTTGGACCTTCGCCGGGTCGTCGGTGTGCGCGAGCATGAGGTACTGCCCGTCGCGGTGGACGATGCAGAAGTCCGCCACGGGGTGGCCGTAGATTTCCTTGTAGTCGAACCCGAGTTTGTCGCGCCAGTAGACGGCGGCGGCGCGGACGGCAGTGACGAGGATCATCGGCGCAGAGGCGGTGAGGCGGGGCATGTCGCGCACGTATACCGCGCCCCCGGACGTGACGACAGACCATGGCGCGAACGCGCACGGTCGTTGCGCCGCAGGCGCCCTACCTCGCTCGCCGGCGCGCGAGCATCAATCCCAGCCCCGCGAGCCCCAGCCCGACCGTCCCCGGCTCCGGCACGGCCGTGATCTCGACGCGCACGTTGTCCAGCGTCACGTCCTTCGAGTTGCTGTTGAGGATGAAGAAGTTGGCGGTGTCGAACGTGGTAAACGCGCTCGCGTCGTCGACGGCCGTCACGGTCGAGGCGCCCGCCAGTTCGCCGCGCACGGTCACGCCGGTCGCCGTCCGCGTGATCTCAAGAAGGCCCTGGTAGGTCACGCCGTCGGCGAACGTCGGCTCGTTGACGGCCGCGCCGAGGTTCGCCCACTCGCTGCTCGTGTTCAGCCCGGGCCCGCTGTTGACGCGTTCGCGGATGCGGAAGTTGGTGCCGGCCGGGTCGGTCGCGCTCAGGGGGAGCAGGGCCTCGTACCCGCGCCACCCGCCGAAGGTCGTGCCGCTGGAGAGGCCGGTCGCGTTCTGCCCGGCGAAGTCGTCCGCCACCCGGCTCCCGTTCGAGTCGAGCAGCGACCACCGGAACGCGTTGTTGCCGGTCGCGAAGTTCCCGCCGGTGAACGTCACGTCGAACGTCAGGCGGATGACCTCGTCGACCCCGACTGTGACCGGCGACCCGCTCGGCGCGAAGTGCGCCCACGTGCCCGAGAAACTGGCCGAGTTGGACGAGTTGGTGTGATCCCAGAACAGCGCCCCGCCCGACGCGTCGAGCGACGTGAACTCGCTCCCGGGCGTGTCGTGGTGCGCGCCGTAGAACCAGTGCGCCGAGGCGGGCGGGGCCTGTGTCAGGCGCTCGTTGTCGGCGAAGGTATCGTTGAGCAACACCGACGGCGCCGCCGACGCGCGAATAGCACCGAACGCGCATACGCCGGCCACCAACGCTCCGAGATGATTCACCTTGTAGAACATCAGTGGATGTCCTACTTCACGATGCCCGTCTCGGTCAAGATGAACATGAGATATTCCCGACGAGAACCGCATCTCTCGGTTTTTGCACGTGTTATACGCGTCACAATCGGCTTCCCCTAGCCAGCCCCCCGCCCTCAAATTTGTCTGGACAACACTTGTTTGAACGTGTAATCTCCTCCCCATGCCCCCCAAGGAGCAGGAGACCCTCCGCGCGCCCGGTCACGCCCGCAAGCGCCGCTTCGACTCGCCCCAGCAGGAGGCCTACCTCAACCTCTGGCGGACCTACGACCTCCTGCGCATGCTCGAGGACGAGCTCTTCAGCCGGCACGACCTGACCGCCCAGCAGTATAACGCGCTCCGCCTGCTGCGCGGGGCCCACCCGGGGAAGGTCGCCACGCTCGAGTTGGCCGGGCGACTCGTCTCCCGCGCCCCGGACATCACCCGCCTGCTCGACAAGCTTGCCGAGCGCGGCCTGATCGACCGCGAGCGCCCGGCCAAGAACCGCCGGGTGGTCGAGGTCGGCATCACCCCCGCCGGGGTCGAACTGCTCGCCCGCCTCGACGCCGACGTCCGCGACACGCACCAGCGCCAGCTCGGCCACCTGACCGACGCCGAGATCGCTGCTCTCGTCGCCCTGCTCAAAAAGGCCCGCGCCCCCCACGAGCCCGAGGGCGGCGGATGGAAGTGACGCCGCGACTCGTTCCTATCACCACCGCGATCGACGCGGCCCGCCGCCCGGGCCGGACACTGCTGACGAGGGATTTTCGATGACCGCGCCGTTTTCGCTCCCGCTCGCCGCCGGTGGCGCGCTGATCGAGAGCCTCCTGTTCTCCGTCCTGGTGCAGCTCGGGGTGATCATCCTGGTCGCCCGGGTGTTCGCCTCCTTGTTCCGGGCGATGCGGCAGCCCGCCGTCGTCGGGGAGATCGTCGCCGGGATCGTGCTCGGCCCGTCCCTGATCGGCAAGGTCGCCCAGGGCACGTGGGCCCCGGGCTGGGTCCGCCACGCGTACGAGTGGGTCTTCCACCCGTGGAACCTGGTCGACCGGGCCGCGCCGGGCGGGGGCGCCATGTACGACGTCCTGCTCAGCGGCGGCGCCCACGTCATGCCGATCCTCGCCCAGTTGGGCCTGGTCCTCCTGCTCTTCCTGATCGGGCTCGAGTTCGACTTCGGCCACCTGAGGGCCAGGGGCCGCGCCGCCGTCCTCATCTCCGTGACCGGCATCCTGCTCCCGTTCGGGGGCGGGCTGTTGCTCGGGCACGTCATGCACGGCCCCGTCGCCGGGGGCATCAACGAGCTCGCGTTCGTCCTGTTCCTGGGCGTCGCCATGTCCATCACGGCCCTGCCGATCCTCGGGCTGATGATGATGGAGATGGGCATCAGCCGGACGCGCGTCGCGGCCATCACGATTACCGCCGCCGCGATCGACGACGCGGCCGGGTGGATCCTGCTCGCCGCCGTCAGCGCCGTCGCCGCCGCCGCCACCCTCCACCAGGCCGACGGCGCCGGCGCCGCATTGTCCCGGGCGGGGGTCATGCTCGGCCTGGTCGTCGCGTTCGCCGCCGTCATGGGGTTGGTCGTCCGCCCGCTCATGAAGCGGTGGATCGCCCGCGTCATGGCCCGCAACGACGGACGGCTGGGCGCCAACGGCCTGGCCGTCCTCCTCGCCGTCCTCTTCGCCTGCGCGCTCGCGACCAGCCAGATCGGCATCTTCGCCATCTTCGGCGCCTTCATGCTCGGCGCCGTCCTGTCCACCGAGCGCGCGTTCCGCGACGCGGTCCACAAGACCCTGGGCGACTTCGTCTCGGTCTTCTTCCTCCCGATCTTCTTCACCTACACCGGCCTCCGCACGGACGTCGGCACGCTCGGGTCCCCGGCCCTGTGGGGGTTCGCCGCCGCGGTCTCGGCCGTCGCCATCCTCGGCAAGCTCGGCGGGGGCTGGGCCGCCGCACGCCTCGGGGGCCTGCCCGCCCGCGAGAGCGTCTGCGTCGGCGTCATGATGAACACCCGCGCGCTCATGGAGCTGGTCGTCGTCAACGTCGGGTACAACCTCGGCGTCATCCCCGCCAGCGTCTTCTGCATGCTCGTCATGATGGCCGTCCTCACGACCGTCATGACCACCCCCCTCCTCCAGCTCACCGCCCGCGGCACCGAGCTCGAGCCCGGCATGGTCGCGACCGGCTTCCTGCGCCCCCGCCCCGACCACCCTCTGGCGCCCGCCGCCACTCCCGCGCCCGGGTGATGATGAAGTCGCGCAGCGCGCCCATCATACGGCTCCGGATTGATTCGCGCGCGCGGGCAGTGCCGCTTGCGTTCGATGTTCGATGTTCGATGTTCGATGTTCGATGTTCCCCTATGATACACCCATGCCCCGCGCTTCCCTCCTCCTCCTCGCGCTAACCCTGATCGGCTGCGACTCCGACCCCCCCGCCACCCACGTCACCCCCGCCACGCTTCCCGGCACAACCGTCCTCCCGCGCGTCCGCGCCGACCGCATCACCCCCCTGCCCGCGGGCCGACTGACCCACGTCGCCGCCGACGGCGTCTCCCACCTGTTCTGGGTGCAGGAGACCGACCGCCCGGACGCCACCCCGCCGCGACAATTGATCTTCGCCCTGCCCGACGGCGGCATCCCCGCGCCGACCGCGATCGACAACGAGACCGCCGCCGCGATCGTCGCCCAAGCCCAGGGTCAGACCGGCGAAAAAGTCCCCGGCCAGATCCAGTCCCTGACTTCCGGGCCCGACGGGCAGCTCTACTTCTACTTCGCCGGCGGTACGCGACGGGAGGTGCGAGCCGGCGTCGGCGCCTTCGCCCCCGGCTCGCGCGAGGTCCGCCTGATCGCCGACACCGCAGCGCTCAAATCCCTCACCAACATGGGCGACGGTCTGGGCCTCGCGCGCGGCTCCGTCGTCCGCTCCGGCGACCGCGTCTGGGTCTGGGTCCGCCACCAGGACGCGGCCGTCCTGCTCGCCCTCGACCCGCGCGCGGCCGGCGCCAAGCTTTACCGCCCGTTCGACCAGCCCGCCGGCGAGGGTGCCGCCGACCTCCAGCTCACGTCCGACCGCGACGACCTCACCAGCGCCGCCGACGGCTCGATCCTCTACCTCGACCGCCCCGGCTCGCGCGTCTGGCGCATCAACCCAAAAGGCGCCGCCACCGTCGCCGCCGACCTCACCGGCCTCCCCGCCGACATGCCCGCCCCCGTCATCGACGCGCGCGGTCGCCTCCTCACCATCGCCCCCGCCGGCCGAACCTTCGGCGACCCCGCCGTCCCCGACGAAATCTCCGCCACCCTCGCCCGCAACAACCCCGCCACCACCACCGTGTACCCCGCCCTCATCCTCATCGACACCACCGGCCACCGCACCCTAGTCGGCCGCGACAAGTGGGACGTCGCGCCCGGCCTCAAGGTCACCGGCTGGGCCCCGCCGAGGCTGTTCATCGACCGCGGGGCGCTGGTGGCGTACGACCGCGCCGCCGGCGACCTGATCCGGCTGCGACTCGACTAATCCGCGTCGGGTGCCATGTCGGGTGCCATGGCCACGCGCCGGACGGCGCGCGCACACCAGCGGGGAAATCGCGTGGCCATGCCGATTCCCCCAGCGGCATGGCCACGCGACTACCGGCCTTCCACTTCCACGCATCCCGGCGCGTGGCCATGGCACCCATACACCGCCAATCGCCAATCCCGCTCCCATTTGCTATACCTGCCCGGT
>DATHXE010000929.1:0-6686 GCA_035459845.1 Tepidisphaeraceae bacterium
GGCCGGTCGGGCACGGAGATATCGTCCGGCCCCGCCAGCGTCAGCACGTGCCCAAACGCTTCCTCGGACAGCGCCAGCCCCGTCTCCTCCTCGAACTCGCGCCGCGCCGCTTGCCGCGGCGTCTCGCCCGGCTCGATCTTCCCGCCCACGCCGTTCAGCTTCCCCGCCTGCCACGCCGGGCGATTTTTACGGATCAGCAACACGCGATCCCGCGCCGGTGGGAACGCGAACGAACAGACGTAGAGGCGCATGCGTGCATAGTCAATTGTCCATTGTCCATCGTCAATTGTTCGGCGCGATGCTTACATCAACTTCCGGAGTCGCGCCGCGCACTCGTTCCGGAACGTCTCGTCGTCCATGAACCCGGCCGGGCGCTTGTTCTGGTTGATGCCGATCTGCTTGTTGATGCCCTCGAGCCACTCGAGCGCCTCCTTGCCCGCGGGCGTGTCCTGCTTCTTCGTCGCCAGGTTGAACAGGGTGACGGCGTAGCGGAAGTCGTCCGCGCCCTCGCGGCAGCGGGCGAGGTGGATTGTCGGGAGGATCCCGGCCTTGCCCCAGTGGATCATCGCCGTGTCCGGCTCCCGGCCGTCGAGGTCGAAGAACTGGTAGCCGTGCAACGCGAGCAAATGCCACTGCATCCGGCTCTGCACGCCCTTCCTCCACTCGGCGAACTGGTACGCGCCGAACGAGTACCGCGTCCGGCCCTGGTTGTAGATGTGGATCCCCTTGCCGAGCTGCTTGCCCATGTCCAGGTCGTCCTGCGTGTGCAGGTTGAGGCTCGACCAGTTAAGCGTCTTGAAGATGTCGACCACGGCCAAATCGAACGGCGTCTTCTTGTGCCACTCGACCGAGTAGGACCCGCCGATGTCCACCCACGGCGCGTGCTCGCGATAGAGCTTCATCAACTCCACCTGATCCTGCGCCTGCTTGAGCACGCGCGGCTCGTCCGTCATCTCGTACAGCACGGGCAGCCAGTTCGCCGCCTTCGCGTGATCGCGGTGCGCCGCCCAGACTTCGCCCAGGATCTGCCCGAACGGTTTGCCGAGCTTCTGTTCCCAGTTGCGCCCGACCTCGCCGACGACGTACGACCCGTGCAGGCCCTCGATCCCGCCGGGCCCCCCGTAGGCGATCAGCGGCTTTGTAAACCCGGCCTCGCGCGCGAGCGCCATGAACTTGTCGACCGCCGCGAAATCGAGGACCGGCTTGCCAGCGGCGTCGTACCCGCTGAACTTCACGGACGGCCCGCCGCTGAACGAGTTCATGCCGTACTCGCGCATGACGCGGAGCAGGTCGCGCATCGCGTCGTCCCCGCGCGCCTGGGCGATCGGCCGCGGCACGTGGACGCCGAAGACGCCCATCATGAAGTCGGGCTCGTCGAGGGGGAAGGGTTGGACGTCGACGCCGAAGTTCACGTGTTCGCTCATGCGCCCGGCCCGGAGGTGGACGCTGCCCCCGTACTGCCCCGGCCGCGCATCGCGCGGGACCGTGACGGTGACCCAAAACTGGCGGGTCTCGCCCGCGCGGAGTTCGAGCCTGGAGCCGGACACGGGGCGGAGCGTGTCGGGGGCGATGGTGTACGCGATCTCGTTGAACCCGCGCCGGGTGCCGTTGTGGGCGTAGCGGACGTCCACCGCCGCCGCGGGGATCGCGCCGCCGTTGCCCGACCAGAGGTCGCCGTCGACGGTCGCGGTGACGGGGCCGGTCATCTCGGCCTTCGTCGGGCGGACGGCGAACGTGAACGACACCCGCTGGCCGAGGGCGGCGGGGCGGTCGGTCCGGAGGTTGGGCGCGCCGGGGCCGTCGGCGAAGCGGACGTCGTCGTCCATCGACGGGAAGCCCAACTCGTAACCGTCGGCCCGCCGGTCCGGCACGCGCGCGGGCAAATCGGTCCCGGGAAGGAACACCGCACGTGCTTCGAACTCCGCCTTGTTCCGCTGCTCGATTTGCGCGACCCACGTGTCGCCCTTGTCCTTGATCGACGCCGGGTAGAGCACGAACGCGGCCACGCGCGACGACAGGCCGCCGTCGGCGCCGAACCGCAGGCTGACCTTGCCGTCGTGGGACGATTGGACGGTGAACCGGCGGGGCTTGAACAATTCCGACACGTACAGGTCCCACAACTTGTCGCCGGGCTTGGGCTCGACGTTCTCGAAGCGATAGAGGAAGTCGGCGGGGCCGGCGGCGCCGCGGTCTTCGCTGAACACGACCTTGCCGTCCGGCACCGAGACGATCGACCGCTTGCGGTACTGGGCCTGCTCGCCGCCCCAGTAGCCCAAGTCGCTGTAGACGACCCAGGCGTGGTACGTGGCGTTCCTTTCGGCGACGTCGGCGGTGAACGTCGCGCCTTCGAGCGAGATCGCGTCGCGGTACAGGCGGGTCGGGAACGTGTCGTCGCGGGCTGCACTCTCGACGGTCGCCGCGTTCAGGCCGGCGCGGGCGCCGTCCTTGCCGTACACCGTTTGCGGCGCGATGGCGGTGAAGCCGGGGAACACGGTCTGACTGGCCGGGCCCAGGTCGAAGGCGAGGATGCCGTCGGGCGCGCTGTCCTTGGACAGGCGGAGATTGTCGACAAAGAGCGCGGTGACATTCGAGCCGGCCTTGGGGGCGAAGCCGATATCGACGCGAACGATCTGTTTGGGGTCGATGTTGGTCTTGAGGTCGTGCCCCCGACTGCCGGCCTCGCCGCGGTACAGGCCGTTCACGGGGATGCTGACGGTGTTCGCGCCGGGGCGGAGGACGAACGAGCCGTTGTGGCGGTTCCAGTAGCTGCCCTTGCCCTTGGCCTTGTCGAGGAAGTCGGCGTCGCCGATCAACAGCGAGCCGCCGACCGGGCCGTCGCCGTCGACGAACACGTCGAGTTCGAGCGCGTCGTAGCCCGACCAATCCTTGGGCGGGCGGAACGTGACCATGTACTCGTTGCCGGCGAGCTTGAGCGACCGCTTGCCGTGGGTCACGTGCCGGTCGGACGGCGTCGCGGACTTCTGCTTGAACTCCCAGGCCTTGGCGTCGGCGTCGGTCTCGTAGGATTGGAGGACCTTCACCTCCTGGGCGATCGTCGGGGTTGCGAGCAAGGCGCAGATCAGAGCGGCGCGAAGGCGGTGGTTCATCGCACGTACATAACGTGCGGCCCGCCGTGCGTTGCGTCGCCCTCCCGGGCGCCGGGTCATTTCACGGTCACCTCGACCGGATTCCCGTAGTCGTTCCAGAGGCGGTCGAGCAACTTCGCATCCGCCTCCCGGTCCGACACGACGATGCGGTACTTGGCGACGTACGGCTTGCCCGGCTCGATGCTGAAGTCGCCGGCGACCTGGGGGACGACGCACATGAACGGCTCGGACGGGTGGACGCGGAGCGGCGTCGGATGGCGGAAGTTGGACGGGTGGTCGAGGATGGCCAGGCCGACGGACTCGCCTTCGACCTTGCCGCCCATGTGGCACCAGCGGGCGGTGGACTCGTTGGCGGTCTTGCGGTCGTTTCCCTCGGAGGTCAGGGCGGTATAGGCGTCGGGGCGCTTGGCGTTCCAGTCGCGGTGGCCGCGGAAGCCGATGCCGCCGTAGTGGTACTTGGGGAGCTTGAGCGGCTGGTCGGTCGCGGTCGTGTGCGTCGCGACGAAGTCGAAGACGAAGTAGGGCTTGTCGCCCTGGCCGACGCCCCAGGCGGTGACGTCCCAAGTCTCGTTGAGCACGGGCCTGGGGCCGTCCTTGGCGGAGAGGTCGACGTAGCGGTGGGTCGTGCGGAGGCCGCCGGCGACAGGGCCGGAGAATTGCGAGACGAGCTTCACGAATTCAACGGTCCCCTTCTTCTGGCCCATGTTCCAGAAGTCGGGCTTGCGGTCCTCGAATTGGGTGGCGGTCCAGGCGAACCAGATCCCGTGGTGGTGCTTGTGCATGGGCGGGTAGTCGTCGGCGACGACCCGCCCGGAGGGCGTGAGGACGGGGAACAGGTATCCGCCGCGCTTGAGTGAAGCGTCATACCCGTTGGGCAGGGGGGTGGGTTTGCCGTTGTAGCGGAAGACGGTTTTGTCGCCGACTTTAAGGGTGACGTTGGTGTCGTCCTCGCGGGCAGTGACGTCGGTCGGGATCGGGGGGCGCGTGGCGAACGGGACGACCTCGAGCGAGAACGTACGGGACTCGCCGGCCTTGAGGGACTTGAGGACGAACGCGCCGCTCTCCTTCGACAGAAGTTGGACGGGGATGACGTCGCCCTCGCGCACCAGGCCGTAGGCGGCGTTGGGGTTGAGCCCCGGCGGGAGGGTAAAGGTGACGATCGTGTCGGCGCGGTCGAACTTGCCGGCCGAGACGGTGACGGTGTGGGCAGCGCCGGCGAGGATCGGCGCGAGCAGGGCCAGGAGCAGCGCGGTGAGGGTTCGCATAATCGGGATTATGCGCGACTCGCACGTGCGTGGAAAAGAAAAGCGCGGTGGTGGAAGCTCGTTCACGCGTACGGAAACCGCTCGTCCAGCGGCGTGATCGCGAGCTCGTGGAGGAACTCGCCCAGGCGGGTGGTGAGGAGGTCGACGAGCTGCTTGCCCTTTTCGGCGGTGCCGGCGGAGGGGTCGCCGGCGCCGGTGTCATCCGTCAGCAGGTGCCAGGGGCGGGTGATGCTGATCCAGCCGTTGTTGATGGCGTCGAAGCGGGTCTTGTGCATCGTGCCGGGGCCGGCGAGTTCCATCTTCATGAGCTGGGGGAAGAGGTAGAGGCCGAGCGAGGTCTCGACCTCGTCGGCATGCTCGCCGGGCGTTTTGAAGATGGACTTGTAGGCGTCGGCGGCCATGCGGAACCAGTCGCAGACGCAGACGAAGACGCCGGTCTTGTGGTGGATCTGGCGGGTGAGGGGCTTGAGCTCGTTGCCGCCGTGACCGTTGAGGAGGACGAGTTTCTTCAGGCCCTGGCGCTCGAAGGCGTCGGCGAGGTCGGTGATCATCGCCAGGAGGGTGGTGGGGGTGACGGAGCAGGCGAGGGCGCCGGGGACCTTGAGGTGGTTGGTGTTGACGCCGAACGGCATGGCGGGGAGGAGGAGGACCTTGCCGCCCTTGTTCCAGGCGTGCTCGACGGCGCGGTGGCCGATGGCTTCGACCTGGAAGTTATCGGTGCCGTAGGGCATGTGGAAGTTGTGGGGCTCGGTGGCCCCGAAGGGGAGGACGGCGACCTCCCACTTGGTCTGGCGGACGGCGTGGTGGTTGGTCTGGGCGAGGACGAAGGGGGACATGAGAGTGAGTTCTCCGGTGCTCATGTTAACGCGGTGTGAGAGACAGTCGAGTAACCTGGACCGTGCGCTCCAGCTTGGCGCGAATGACCGTTCGGAGATGATCGGTTCCGATGGAGATCACGTCGTCCATTGAACGGATGAAAGCCGAGGCGTTGGAGCGGGCCGCCACGCTCCGATCGCGGACGGCGCCCGGGCAATGCGTCGCGTGTCGCACGCCACTTACATCCGACACGCAAGTCGAGGTGCGTTTCAAATGGCACAAGCAGGTCGGAAAGAGTGCTAGTCACTCCGAGTGGGTCACGCACGAAAGTCTCCACCCGATGTGCGCCGGGTGCCTTGCCGCACTGCGGCGGGCGCGCCGGCGATTCTGGCCGCTTCGGTACGCAGGCGGGACGATGCTGGCGATTGCGCTGTGCGGAATCGTGTCGGTTCCCGTCTTGCTCTACTCGATGCACCTGGACGCGGACGAGCGAGGTACGCTGATTCCGATCGGCGTGGCGGCGGC
Source organism: Tepidisphaeraceae bacterium (assembly GCA_035459845.1). Classification (GTDB taxonomy): domain Bacteria; phylum Planctomycetota; class Phycisphaerae; order Tepidisphaerales; family Tepidisphaeraceae; genus DASPKW01. The sequence continues at coordinate 5,714 of DATHXE010000929.1, forward strand.
CGTGTTGTTGCCAACGTCGCTGTACCTGTTGTGGGTGGCGCGGAGGTACTCCGTGCCCGCGTCGCTTGTCGACATGACGGCGAATGGGTGGGAGTGCGTTGGGGTTGCGCCAACGTCGGACGGGCCCTTGCGGACCGGCCAGATTCCTCGGAGTACCTCGGAATGACAGCTACAGCGGTGCGCGGCGGATCGTCGGGCCCTGACGTTCGGGGCTAGATCCTTCGGAGTACCTCAGGATGACGGGGAGGGACGCGGCGACGCGGATCGTCGCTTACTTTGGCGCGAAGGCTTTGTCCTTTGAATCGCCGCCCGAGCGGAGGTAGGCGATCAGGTCGAAGATTTCTTCCTTCGTGAAGGTGTCCGCCAGCCCCGGGGGCATCATGGACATCTTGGCTACGGACTTGGCCTTGAGGTCTTTCTTCGGGATCGAGAGGACGTCGGTGGAGAAGGGGTTGGTGGCGAGGTCTAGCTTGTTGTCGTCCTCGTAGGTGATGCGGCCGGTGTTCAGGTCGCCGTCGGTCGTCTCGACGACGTAGGTCTGGTACTGGTCGGAGATGACCTTGGAGGGGAGGAGGATGGCCTCGAGGGAGTCGACGGGGTTGAAGCGGTTGCCGACGCCGGTGAGGTCGGGGCCGGTCGCGCCGCCATCCTGGCCGAAGCGGTGACAGGCGGCGCACTGGGCGGCCTCGTAGACCTCCTTGCCGCGCTCGAAGCTTCGGCCGGCGGAGGCTTGATCGATCTCGGGGAGCAGGTCCTGCATCTGCCAGTTGCGGACGAACTGGCGAGGCTTCATCGTCTTGACGGCGACCGCGGTGACGTCGCCCTTGAGGACCGTGTCGAGCGCGACCTTTTCCTGGTCGGTGAGGGTCTTGACGGCGTCGTCCTTTATGCGGGCGAGGAACTTCTTGAAGGAGTTGCCGCCCTTGTAGTTGGCGGTCGCGTGGTTGACCCAGGCGAAGTAGGCCTTTCGCTG
>DATHXE010000930.1:0-12252 GCA_035459845.1 Tepidisphaeraceae bacterium
TGTTGCCTGGGATCCGTGATGCGCAAAGCGAACTCCCCTGTACCAATCCTCGGTCCGAGACGATGCGGACTACAATCGTCCCATGTCCCGCGCCCTTTTCACCTGCGTCGTCCTGATTTGCTCATCGCTCGCGTCCGCGCAGGAGCGCAAGCCCATCCTCGGCGACTACGACTCCGCCATCCGCACGCCCGAGGGCCGGATCGACGTGCAGGCCAACGTCCGGGCGCTCAAGCAGCTCGGCGCGAACACCTACTTCTACCTGGTCTGGCACTCGAAACACGACTGGGACGACCTGCCGGACTTCGCCGAAGCCGCGGCGCGGGAGCACATCGACGTGTGGGTCTACATCGTCCCGTGGAGCGAGACGCCGCTGGTCAAGCGGACGATCGGGTTCTCCGAGCCGTTCCGGACGGACTACGTGCGGTGGGCCGAGGAGATCGCCAAAATCTCGCTCGCGCACAAGAACGTGGTCGGGTACGTAATCGACGACTTTTTCGTGAACCTCGGTCCGGACAAGTTCAACGTGCCGTACGTCCGCAAGATGACCAAGGCCGGGAAGGCGATCAACCCGAACCTGAAGTTCTACCCACTCTGTTATTTCGGCCAGGCGTGGAAGGACTTCGTCGACGAGTTCGGGCCGCTCGTGGACGGGGTCGTGGCGGCGTACCCGAAGTCGCGCCTGCAGGTCGGCAACGCGCTGGCGTACCTGAACGACGAGGCGCACGGCGCGTCCGCGATGGTGCAGTTCCCGCGGCGCACGCCCTCCCGGCCGGACGACAAGGGTTCGGTGACCGGTGAATTCCGCCTGCTCGAAGGCGCGCGCGACGCGACGCTCTCGTTCTATTGGGACGACGACAACCGCACCGAGCAGCGCGGCTACCACGAGGCGTTCGTGAAGGTCAACGACCGGATCGTCTGGCAGGCCGACACCGCCGGCGACACCGAGGACCACGTCGTGGAGATCCCGCTGGAGCGCCACGCCCGCCGCGGCGGGCGCGTGCGGATCGAGATCGGCGTGATGGAAACCCGCGGCGTCGGCCACTACCCGATCCGCGTGAAGTTCGACGACATCCGCATCTCCGGGGCCGACACGCCCGGCGAAATGACGGGCGAGAAACACTGGACGCCGAAGCTGGTCGGCCCGTTCGAAGTGGACGTCACGCCCGGCTCGCGCGGCCAGACCGGCCGGTTCAGCATTCCGATGATCGTCATGCCCGCGGGCGAGGCCGCCCAGCACCGCAAGCGCTACCCCGAGGACGGCCGGCCCGCGGAGGTCGCGGCCAAAGTGCGGATCGGCGTGGAGATGATGCTGGCCGGTCGCGTCGAGGGTGTGGTGACGTATTGTTTGCCGAAGGGGAAGGCGAACCCGATTTTCGACGCCGTGGCGGAGGAGTACCGGCACGGGTGGAAGGGGATTCGGGCCAAGCGCGGAGCCGGCACGCGCTGACCAGTAGCGCCACATTCCGATGTTGAGGAGAGCCGTTCAAAGGCAGGTTTCGCTCACTACGGACGCCACTGCTCCACGTCGCTCCTCCACATCGGAATGTTGAGCTAGTTCCCTGCCGCCTCGCGCGCGCGGATCAGCATCTTGATCCACGGCCCAAGGTATTTCCCGTTGTCGTGGAAAGTGCGGCCGGAGACCAGGTTCCCGTCGACGACAGACGGCTCGTCCACAAAGATGCCGCCGCACACTTCGAGGTCGAATTTGCACTTGGGCACCGTCGCCATCCGCCGACCCTTCACGCACCCGGCGTACGCGGGAATCTCCACCCCGTGGCAGACGCTGGCGACCGGTTTGTTCGTCTCGAAAAAGTGCCGCGTGACGCGCACCAGGTCGGCGTCGTAGCGGATGTACTCCGGGGCCCGGCCGCCGGAGAAGAAGATGCCCAGATAATCCGTCGGGTCGATCTCCTTGAACGCGACCTTGGCCTCGATCGTGTACCCCTCCCACTCCTTGGTGATCGTCCACCCGGGCTTCACCTCGTGCATGACCATCTGGTAGCGCCCGCGCTGCGGCGCCGCGACGACGGGCTCGAAGCCGTCCTCCTGCAGGCGGTAGAACGGGTACAGCGTGTCCAGCGTCTCGGACGCGTCGCCGACGATGATGAGCACCTTGTTCATGTCGCGGATTGTCAATTGTCCATTGTTAATGGTCAATTGTTTGTTTGCGGCGCAGGGTGGGATGAGGGGCGGACGAGGACCACGCGAAACCCGATGTGGTCGTAGCGGCGATCGGGCTCGAAGCGGAGGCGGGCTGCGGAGCGGCAGGGCCAGCCGTCGTCGGTCCAGGCGCCGCCGCGGCGGACGCGGGAGTAGTCGCCGGTGCGGTTGCGCTGGGCGGTGGACTGGGCGTCGTGCAGGTCGGGGTCGACGCCGCCGGGCAGGGTCGCGTGGTACCAGTCGCGGCACCACTCGAAGGTGTTGCCGTGCATGTCGTAGAGGCCCCACGGGTTGGGCGGATAGCGGCCGACCGGGGCGGCGACGCCCAATGACGGGCCGGGCTCGCCGCCGTTGTACGGCCGGCCCTTGAAGTTCGCCTGCCGGGGGCTCAGGGAATCGCCCAAGGACGTGGCCGTCGTGGTGCCGGCGCGACACGCGTACTCCCATTGCGCCTCGGTCGGCATCCGAAACTCCCACCCCGCCGGTAGTTCGCCCGATGCGCGGGCGAGTTCGGTGAGGCGACGGCAGAGCGATTCCGCCTCGGCGAAGTTCACGTTGCCAAGAGGGAGGTCGTCGCGCTCGGGCAACTCGGCGGTCGGCGGGCCAGGGAGCTTGCCCACGACACGCTTCCAGAGGCCCTGAGTGACCTCGTAGCGGGCCGTCCAGAAGCCTCGGGTGAGGGTAACTTGGACCTGGTCTTCGCCGGGGCGGCGTTCGGATTCATTGGGCGGGCTGCCCATGATGAAGGTACCGGCGGGGCACCAGTTGAGGTCGACGCCGGCAATGGTGCGGGGGGCGCCGGGCTTGGAGCCGTCGTAGGGGGAGGGATCGGGAATGGGGCGCGTCGCGCGTGACTCGGGGGCTTGGTGACACCCGGGTGCGAGCAGCAGCAGGACCGCAAGCGAGACGGTGAGTCGCATCGGGACACCTCCCATGCCGTCTCAGTCTACCCGTACGGAAGCCGTCGTGAATCAACGGATCCGGGGCGGCGCTTCGGGCGAAGCCCGTTCACTCTGCCCCGGCGTGGAACGGCTTGAAACCCGGTTCGTGCCCCGTGCGAGGCGCGGGAACGCTCAGAAGGACACGGGGGGACGCGTGCACCAGGAAGGACTGCGGAGCCCCACTGGACGCGCCGGGCAAGCCCGGCGGCTAAAAGGGGTCATCACGCGGTGTTGCGAATGTTGCGGGTTACGCCGCTTCCGTCGACAGCGGCTCCACCCGGTCCCCCATCGCCGCGCTGCTGCGCCGGCCGGTCATCTGCATCGCTTCGATCGCGACGAACAGTTGCCGCTGGAACTCGGGGTTCTTCTTGTTCAGCGAGGCCGCCTCTTCGAGCCGCTCCATCGCCAGGTCGAACTCGAGCTGCCCGCAGTAGATCAGGCCGATCTTGTAATGGAGGTCGGCGTACTCGGGCTTGATCTGGATGGCCGTCTCGAGGGCCTCGATCGCCCCGCGGTCGTCGCCGGTCTGGTGGCGGGTCAGGCCGAGCTGCACCCACGCGTCGATGTACGCCGGGTTCTCCGCGACCGCGCGCTCGAAGCATGCCGCCGCCTCCTCCGTCCGGCCCAGCAACTTGAGCAGCATCCCGCACCGGACGCGCACGTCCGTCCACGTCGGGTGCGCATCCAGCAGCACGCGGTAGCGCTCGACCTGGTCGCCCAGCCACGCGCGCTGGCCGGACGATTCATCCGTCTCGGTCGCCTCGGCGGCAACGGCGGACGGGTCGAACGCCTCGTCGGCATCCGCCGCCGCCTCGGCCTCCAGTTCGAGCCGCCCGAGCTGCGACAGGAGCACGTCCGAGTTGCCCGCAATCTTCCGGGCTGCGGCCAGCATCTCCTGGGCCTGATCGGCCTTGCCCAGGCGGTGCAGCGCTACGGCGAGGCCCGCATAGGTCTCGACGTTCTGGTCGTTCACGCCCATCGCCCGCTGGAAGTGGATGAGCGCCAGCTCGACCCGCCCCATGCGGAGCTGGTGCCGCGCCAGGGCGATGTGGCAGTCGAGGTAGTTCGGGTGGACGGCCAAGGCCTGGTCGTACTGGTCGGTGGCGGGCTTGTCTTCGCCGCGCTCGCTGTGAAGGTTCGCCAGGCGAAGGCGCAGGTCGGGGAACTCGGGGTGCTGCTTGACGAGCCGGCCGAGGTGGGCGACGGCGGCATCGGTGTTGCCCATGCGCTCGAGCTGGTCGGCGAGCTCGAGCTGGAGCTCCCACGAATCGGGCTCCATGCACAGCGCCTTCTCGTACTCCCAGACGGCCTCCTTGTGGCGGCCGAGGAGCTGGAGCAGGTGCGCCAGGCTCGTGCGGACGGCCTGCTCCTGCGGGTCGATCTCGAGGATCGCGTAGTGGTGCTCGGCGGCGCGTTCGAGCTCGTTGTGAGCCAGGAAGATCGCGGCCAGGCGGTAGTGGGCGAAGGCGTCCTGCGAGTCGGGACTCTCGGCCAGCGCCTGCTCGTAGCGGAACGCGGCCGCGCCGTGCGCCCCGACGCGCTCCAGGCAGAAGCCGGCGGCGCACGCGAGGGCGGCGCGGGGGACGCCCGATTCTTCGAGCCCGATCGCCGCGTCGAGCTGGTCGACGGCGTCGTTGTGCTGCGCGAGCAAATCGCACACGGCCGCCAGCGCGAGGCGGGCCGGGGCGTACTTCGGCTTGGCGTCGACGGCGAGCTTCAGGTGCTTGCGCGCCAGCCCCAGCTCCTGTCGGGCCATGTGCGACAGGCCCAGCTTGTAGTGCAGGTCGGCGTAGTTCTGGCCCCCTTCGACGCGGGCGACCAGCGCATCGTGGGCGGGCGCCGGGAGCGGCATCGGCTTGACCGAAAGCAGGTCGAGCAACGTGCACGGGAGCTGCCGGCCGAGCATCTGAAGGTGTACGCTCATGGTGTTGATCCTCGGTCACCGGCGGGCATGTCCGGCGTGCGATTCGCCCCAGTTCGGCCCCTGTGTGTATCGGCAAACGACGCGCGCCACATCGGGGAACTTCACGCGCGGCAAATGTTTCAAGTCGGGCCGCGCCGGTGCTCGATACAAGGCCCCGATGTTCGGTTTTCGTTCCGGGTGACTCGAAGAGGGGAATTAGTGCGAAATGTTCGGTATCGGCGCGCGCTGCAGCGACGCATGTCCTCACGCCGCGCGGCGTTCGAGCATGTCCCGCGCACGACCGAAACCGGGATTCGACCGCAGCGCCGAGTACAGGTGCGACCGCGCATCCGCCTCGCCCCCCTGCCGCTCGTGCAGCTCGGCAAGCTGTACGTGCAGGTCGGGCCAATCGATGCCCTTGGCGACCAGTGCTTCGAGAACGCGGATCGCGCCCGCGACGTCGCCGGCCTGCGCGAGCAGTGTCGCGTGCAGCCGGTGGGCCTGCGTGAAGTTCGGGTTCGCCCGGATCGCCCGCTGAGCCGACAGCGCCGCCGCGGGAATCGCCCCGATCCGGTGCTGGAGCTTGGCGAGCAGGAGTTGGCGGTCGGCGTGGTGCGGCTGCGATTCGACCAGACGGGCCAGGCGGAACTCGATGGCCCGGAGCATTTCCACGTCCGCGCCGCCGTTCTCGGGCAGGTTGATCAGTCCTTCGAGCGACTTGGCATCTTGGGCGAGGCGGTCGAAGAAGTCGGGATCCAGTGCCGGGCCCGCGGGCTTACCGGACCGCGGCTGGAGGATGTCGCCCGCGTCGCCCGGCCCCCCCGCGGCCGCCGTGATCCACGGCTCGATGCGGCTGGCGGCCGACGACGCGCGGGCCGCGTGTTTGGCCGACCCGGCCGTCTGGCCGACCGCCCCCATGCACAGCGCCGCCTGTCGGTGCAGAATCGGCGAGTGCGGCAGGTGATCCAATCCGCGGGCGACCAGCGCCAGCGCATCGTCCCGCCGGGCGAGCTTCCATTCGAGCTGCGCCGCCAGCCGCCACCCCTCCGCGCACATCGGTTGCTCGGCGGTGAACGTCCGCACGACTCGTCGGGCCGCCGCCTCATCCCCCGACGACAAATACGCCGTCGCCAGCGCCCGCGTGACCGCCAGCCGCCCCGGCTCGCGCCGCACAGCCTTCCGCAGGCAGGCGACGGCCTCGAGCCACCGCTCGGCGGCGAGGTGCGCGAGTCCTTCGTCAAACTCGCTGGTCATCTGAATCGTGTCGGACTCGGCCATCGGCATGTAGCGGCGCCTCCGGTCGGGTTATCGGCAGGAATCGGGAGGGGCTGAGGTGGGAACGGCAGTTCGAGCGGCTCGCTTTGAAAAGGAGCAATGATGAAAGCCCACGGAACTCGTTTCGTGGGTTGTTCGGCTCGGTCACAACGCGTTGTTCCACGCAGTCAGGGGTTCAGCATCTCCCGTTCCCAACCCTCTGCCTTCTTCCACCGCCCCCGTTTATGCGGGTGCGGATTGAGGTCCAGCATCTCCACCTCGTCCGGCGTCGTCACCACCAGCTCGAACGACGCCGGCATCGGCACGTCCGCCGGGACCGCCTGCACGAAATCCACGTCGCACGCCCCCCGCGGCGACCCCGGCGCCGGCCACACGAACAGCGCGCGGGCCGCATCCGATAACCCCCGCCACACCTCTTCGCGCAGTGCCTCATCGCCGTCCGCGCCAACCACCCGCGCCGGCCCGCCCAGCCGAAACTGCTTCCGCCGCCCCGCCAGCCAAAACGCCCACTCCGTCTGTGCTCCGGAGCGCACCTGCGCGTTCTTCGCCGACCGCCCATCGCTCGCGGCGACGAGCGATCCGTCGTCCAACACCCGCCGGCAGACGACCGACCGAACGCGTGGCCGGCCGCGCTCGTCTACCGTCGCGAGTTGGGCAATCCGCGGACGGGCGCCATATTCCAAATCGAGTTCATCCTGCAAAACCGTTAGCCATGGGGGCGTGGTCATGACCGGTGAGCCTACGCGCGACCGACCGCGATGGGAATCACCAATGGGCAACCCGAAGCCCGTCCCGCTACCATGCCCGCGTGCCGGATGACCCGCCGCCGATCGACCCGCAGGCCCCCTACCTCCTTCCGTACACGCGCGCGGCCGCGCGCACCCGGGGGAAGTTCGAATCGCTGCTCTGGGCCAGCCCCGACACCCAGCGGGCGCGGTTCGACGCCCTCTGCCGGATCGTCAACATGAACGGCGCGCGCGTGCTCGACGTCGGGTGCGGGCGGGCGGACCTGCTGGGCCACTTCGTCCGCCGAAACGTCCACCCCGCCGAGTACGTCGGGGTCGAAGCCGTCCCGGAGCTCGTCGCCGCCGCCCGCGAAGCCGCATCACGCTCGCCGGTCGCCAGGATCGTGCAGGCCGACTTCGTCACCGAAGCCGACCGCCAGTTCGCCGGGGCCGAAGTCATCGTCATGAGCGGCTCGCTCAACACCGTCCCGCCGGAGACGTTCTACAAGGTGCTCCGCGCCGCCCACGCCGCCGCCAGCCGGTGCGTCGCGTTCAACTTCCTCTGCTCTTCGTCCCTGGCCGCGGCCGACTACCTCTACTGGCACCGGACCGACGAGGTCATGGCGTTCGCCCGGTCGCTCACGCCGATCGTCCACAAGCTCGAAGACTACCTCGACGGGGATTGCACGATCATGATGGGCAAGCCGTAGGGTGGGCTCCGCCCACCGGTTTCGCGAAGCGCACGTCGATCCTCCTTCGGTCCCAGCCGTTGGCCGCGCCGGTCGCGCGAGCGGTGGGCGGAGGCCACCCTACTTTAGACCCGCCAGCTCCCCGTACAGCGCCGCCGCGGTCCGCGTGCCCTTGTGCAGCGCGTCGAGGTCGAATTTCTCGTTGGGCGAGTGCACGCGGTCGTCGCTCAGCCCGAACCCGACGAACAGCGTGTCGATCCCCAAATACTGCTTGAACAGCGTCCCCACCGGCACCGTCCCGCCCTCTCGGATCAGCACGGGCCGCACGCCGAATCCCGTCTCCACCGCCTTGGCCGCGAGTTGCGTGGCCGGGTTGTCGATCGGCAAAATCGACGGCCGGGCCCCGCTGTGCACGTGCACGTCAACGGTCACGGTCTTCGGCACGCGCGCCTCAACCGCCGCCTTGAATGCCGCCTCGATCTTCGCCGGGTCCTGGTCCGGCACCAGCCGCATCGACACCTTCGCGCTGGCGGTCGACGGGATGATCGTCTTGGCCCCGGGGCCCTGATAGCCGCTCGTCAGCCCGTTCACGTCCAGCGTCGGCCGGGCCCACTTCCGCTCGATCGTGGTGAAGCCGGTTTCGCCGTGAAGGGCGGGCGCCCCCATTTCCTTGCGGTGGGCTTCGTCAGAGAATGGGAGCTTGGCCCACATGTCGCGCTCGGCGGGGGTGAGGGCGCGGACGTCGTCGTAGAAGCCGGGGATCGTGACGCGGCCTTGCGCGTCGTGGAACGACGCGATCAGCTGCGCGAGCGCGTTCGCCGGGTTCTGCAGCGTCCCGCCGTACATGCCCGAGTGGAGGTCGTGATCGGGGCCGGTGATCGTGACCTCGGTGTAGACCAGGCCGCGGAGGCCGTAGGTGATGGCCGGGAGGCCCCGCGCGAACTGCCCGGTGTCCGAGACGAGGGCCACGTCCGCCGTCAACTCCGCCGCGTGCGTGCGGACGAATTCGTACAAATTGACCGACCCGATCTCCTCCTCGCCCTCGATGAGCATCGTCAGGTTCACCGGCAACCCACCCCCCTGCTGCTGCCACGCCCGCAGCGCCTCCACGTGGCACCACACCTGTCCCTTGTCGTCGACCGCCCCGCGCGCGTACACCGCGTCGTACCCGTTCTCGTCCTTCCGCATCGTCGGCTCGAACGCCGGCGACTTCCAAAGTTCCAGCGGCTCGGGCGGCTGAACGTCGTAGTGGCCGTAAAACAGGACGGTCGGCCGCCCCGCCTTGTGCTCGTTCTTCGCCACCACCACCGGGTGCCCCGCCGTCGCGTGAATCACCACAGACATCCCCAGCCCCTCCAGCTCGCGCTTCAAAAACTCCGCGCAAGCCCGAACGTCCCCCGCGTGCTCCGGCTTCGTCGACACAGACGGGATCCGCAAAAACGTCTTGAGCCCCTCGAGCGCCTCACCCTTACGCCCGTCGATCGCGGAGAGAACGGATTTGAGCATTCCCCTACCTTAGCGCACCGCGCGGAACTTGCAACGTAGGGTGGGCACTGCCCACCGCTCGCGCGAATCCGCGCCCCTCATCTCCTCACCCCCTCCTCCCCTCATCTATCCGCCTTCAACACCCCCGCCGCCTCGCGCGTTCCCGGCTCGTCCACCAGCGTCCCCACCACATACCGGTGCCGGTCCTCCGGCACCGGAACGTACTTCCCCGTCGCGACGGCCAGCACCGCGCCGTCCGCCCGCCGGACTTCGCCGGTCGTCGTGATCAGCTTCGACCGCGCGACGTCGACCTTCGCGATCACCTCCAGTTCGTCGCCGACGCGGGCCGACTCGCGGAATCGCACGTTCATCTCCCCGCACACGCAGAACCGCCGGCCGGCCCACGTCGCCGCCCAGACCATCGCCTCGTCGAGCACCGTCGCCAGCAGCCCGCCGTGGACGATGCCTTCGAACCCGATGTGATCGCCGCTCGGCCGAAACGCGGTGCGCACTTCGCCGGTCGGCGGGTCGACGTGGAGCGACAGCTTGAGCCCGTGCGGATTCCCGTGCCCGCAGACCAGGCAGTTACCGGTGTGTGGCAGCTCGATCATGCCGCGAAGGGTATCGCGAATCCTGTCGCGCGTGTAGAACCGTCGCCCCATGTCCGACTGGCGTCCCGAACACGAGCTTTCCACTGACGCCGCCGCCGCGCTGGTCGCCGCCCAGTTCCCGCAGCTCGCGCCGGTCCACATCGAACCGTTCGGCGCCGGCTGGGACAACACGGCCTACCTGGTCAACGCCCGCTACGTCTTCCGCTTCCCCCGCCGGAAGTTCGCCGCCCCGTTCATCGAGACGGAGTCGCGCGCCTTGCCCGCGCTCGCCCCCCTGCTGCCCGTCCCGATCCCGGCGCCGCTCTTCGTCGGCAAGCCCGACGGCGGCTTCCCCTGGAGCTTCGCCGGCTACGCGCTCCTGCCCGGCCGGACCGCCTGCCGCTGTGACCTCGGCGACGCCGCCCGCGCCCGCCTCGCCCGCCCGATCGCCGCGTTCCTCCGCGCGCTCCATTCGATCCCCGTCGACCCGGCCATGGACCTCCCGCCCGACCAGCTGCGCCGGCTCGACGTCCCCCGCCGTCGCGAGCTCGCCCTCCAGCGTCTCGACGAGCTCCGCCCGACCGGCCTGATCGCCGACGAAGCCCCCTTCCGCGCCATCCTCGACCAATCGATCCCCGACACGCCGCCCGTGCCCCACGCAATCTGCCACGGCGACCTCTACGCCCGCCACGTCCTCGTCGACGACGCCGGCGACCTCTCCGGCGTCATCGACTGGGGCGACATGCACCGCGGCGACCCCGCCGTCGACCTCTGCATCGCCTACACGCTCTTCGGCCCCGCGGCCCGCCGCGCGTTCTTCGAGGAATACGGGGCGATCGACGCGACCACAGTCGCGCGCGTGCGCCTGCGGGCGTTGGGGCACACGCTGAGCCTCGTCGCCTATGCCTACGAAACGAAAGAGCCTGACCTGATGCGCGAGGCGTTGTTGTCACTTCGAAATCTGACCGCGGATTGACCGACATGCACCGGCGCGCAGCTTGTCGGGCGACTCCCCCTATACCCGACACCCCGCTCCCTATACCCTAAGCGCCCAGCCATGCTCACCGCGTTCATCAAGCGCCCCGACGGGGAGATCTCCAACGACACCTCGCCCGAGGCCCTCTCCGCCGCCGTCCGCGACCCCAAGACCGTCTTCTGGCTCGACATGTGCAAGCCGACCGACGAGGAGCTCTTCCTCCTCGACGAGGTCTTCGGCTTCCACCCCCTCGCCATCGAAGACACGATCCAGTACTCCCAGCGACCTAAGATCGAGTCGTACAACCACGTCGGCGACGCCTGCAACCAGGGCTACTTCTACATGGTCTTCCACGGGCCGGACCTGCAGTCCTTCCGTGAAAACCTGCGCACGAAGGAGATCGACCTGTTCGTCTCCGAGCGCTACCTGATCACCGTCCACGACGAGGAGTTCCGGAGCGTCAACGACGTCATGTCCCGCGCCCGGGCCGACGCGGTCGTCCTGCTCAACCGCGGGATCGACATGCTCCTGCACAACATCCTCGACCACATGACCGACGGGTACGCCCCGATCCTGGATTACCTGCAGGAGGCCCTCGACGACCTCGAGGAGCGGGCGCTCGCCAGCCCGACGCCCGACGTCCTGAACGACATCTCGCACAAGAAGCGCGAGCTCCTCAACCTCCGCCGGATCGTCGGCCCGCAGCGCGAGGTGCTCGCCCAGCTGACCCGCGGCGAAGTCCCGTTCGTCCGCCTCGAGACCCGCACCTACCTCCGCGACGTCCAGGACCACCTGATCCGCACCGTCGAGATGGTCGAGCTCTACCGCGACCTGGCGCTCGGCGCCCGCGACATCTACCTCTCGAGCCTGTCGAACAACCTCAACCAGGTCATGAAGACGCTCACGATCATCACGGTCGTCGCGCTCCCCATGACGATCATCACCAGCTTCTTCGGCATGAACTTCAGCGCCGAGGCCATCCCCGTCTGGAGCTGGCTGCTGCAAAGCCCATGGGGCCTGGTCCTGTGCCTGATCATGATCCTCGGGCTGATCGGCTTCCTCCTCTACCTGTTTCGTCGGAACAAGTGGATCTGATACCGGCGCAATAAAGAACCCGCGACCGCTCGCGGGTTCTGTTGTTTCAACTCTGATCGAACGGCTTTGCAGTTCCAATCGCTAAGCCGCAAGCGGCATGCGCGGAACTCGTGCGTCAACCGAGACCGGTACTAAGCAGCGATTTCCGGCTGCTCCGCGAGCGCCGCGGCGAACTCCGCGTCCGCCTGCACCTGCATCTGCCACAGGGCGTAGACCGACCCGACGCCCACGTACAGGTACCCCGCGGCGAACACCAGCAGGAACGGGATCGCGGCGAGCGTCGCCTTGTCCCAGTACCCCAGGTACATCGAGATCGAGATGTACGCGCAGATCGTCATATAGACGCCGAACGCGATTTCGACGATCGGCAGCGACAGCCGCTTGAGCGTGAAGAAGTTCGGGGCCCGCGCCGG
>DATHXE010000931.1:0-4650 GCA_035459845.1 Tepidisphaeraceae bacterium
CATGCTCGCCCAGTGCCGCAAGAAGATCGCCGCCCGCAACATGGACCACGCGTGGGTCTTCCAGGCCGACGCGATGAAGCTCCCGTTCGGCGACGACACGTTCGACCACGTTTTCATCAGCCACGTGATCAGCGTCGTCTCCGACCCGTACAAGCTCGTCCGCGAGGCCCAGCGCGTCGCCAAGCCCGGGGCGCGGATCATCATTTTGAACCACTTCCAGTCCACCAACCGCCTGGTCGCCCTGGTCGAAAAGTGGATCAGCCCCGTCTGCTCCAAGCTCGGCTGGCGGAGCGACCTGGCCCTGGCCGACCTGATCAAGCGCACCGGCGTGACCGTCGACTACCGCTACAAGCTCGACTCGATCGACTTGTGGGAGACGGTGGTCATCCGCAACGACAAGTCGGCCCTCAAGGCGCTGGACGACGGGCCGCTGGTGCAGGTCCGCACGCACGTCCGCGGGAACCGCCGGCGGGCGGTGGAGAGCACCGAGCCCACGTCGGCGGCGGTCGCCGCGGCGTGAGCTACTTCGCGTCGCGCTCCACCCCCGCGAACACGATTTCCTTCTTGTTCCGCCGGATGCCCACGAGGCCGCCGGTGACCGGATCGTGCGCGATGCCCTGCCCGGTGAACGGGGCCTTCTGCGTCTCGACCCACTCGATCACCGTCCCCTGCTTCGGCAGGCGCAGGCGGTAGAGCTCCAGCGCGTCGTGGCCGGTCGTGAGCAAATCGCCGTCGCGCCACACGCCGCCCGACAAGCTCCACTTCGCCCCGAGCTTCTTGAACAACTCCGGCGGGTACGTGTACCGCGCGAGCTCCTTCCACTGCTCGTCGAACTTCACGAGGAACGTCCCGGCGTTCTCCGCGTCGTACTTGGCGAAGTTGCACCACCACCCGCCGCCCGCCGGGTCGCGCAGCACCCACGTCAGGCTGCCGCCGTCGTAGTTGCCGAAGTCTTTCAATACCTCGAGCTTCATCGTCGCCGGGTCCATCACGTAGACCTGGCTCGACTCGGGCTTGGCGGGGAAGTTGGAGTGGGCGCAGTACAGCTTGCCCTCGTGAACCATCCCGCTGTTGAGGTGCTTCGCCTTCCCCGTGCTGACCGCGGCGCGCTCGCCGGTCTTGCGGTCGTACTTGACGACGGTCGCGCTGCCGATCGCATAGACGAAGCGCTCGTCGGCCGCCGCGGCCTGGTTGGCCTCGGGCGCGGGCATCGCGGCGGTCGCCTTCCAGACGGGTTGGGCGAACGCGGGGAGGGCGAGGAGCAGCAGCAGAACGGCGGTCCGGTGCGCGCGGGTCATGGCGTTATCGTACCGACTCATCGGGCGCGACGCGCGTTTCGGGGTGCCATGCCCTCGCGAGCCGCCGGTCGAATTTCGTTCGCGCAACACCGTCGTCGGCTCGCGTGGGCATGCCCCAGATGCGTTCGACTTCGGAGCGAATTCGAGTTGATTATCAAGAGCCGCTGGGGCATGCCCACGCCCCGCGATACGCGTTTACGGAAAATGAATCTGGTCGGCGCGGTGCGAGGGCATGGCACCCGTAACGCGCCGTGCGCGAGAACGAGCGCCGTTAGTCTCCGTCCCGCGACAAGTCGCTGGGCTCCCTTTTTGTTTTACTTCGCGGGTGCGGTCGTCGTCGTCGTCGTCGCGGGCTTGGTCGTCGCCGGGCGGGTCGCCGCTCGCGTGAACTCGCTCCCCTCGAGGTCGCCGCGCAGCTCGTGCGCCCGCGTGAGCAGGCCGATCGGCTGGTCGAGCGTCGGGTCGGCCGGCTTCAGCTCGAACGCCAGCCGCTGCTCGTCCCGGATCGTGAACGGCATGAAGTTGGCCACCAGGTCGAACGGCACCCAGTTCCACCACGGGGCCGTCACCGCCTTGTGCGTCTTGAGCGTCTGGTACCCCTCGAGCTGCAGGCGGACGTCGTAGTCGCCGTACCACTTGAAGTCGCGCTTCAGCGGCGTCCGCCCGACCTCCTGGCCGTTCAGGAACACCAGCGCCCCCGGCGGCGTCGACTCGATCGTCATCTCCTGCTGCACCTTGGCGCAGCCGGTGGACAGGAGACAGACGGTCGAAAGGAATACGCCGAGGCCGAGGGTGCGCATGGCGGGGAGTATACCGGGTTCCGGAAACGAGGTAAGTCGAGCGGCGTCAGCCCGCTCGCTCCGCGCGATCGAGGTACCACGCCAGGAACGCGTCGAACGAGGGCGCCAATTCGGTCACGGTGAGAAAGTCGTGATCGAAGAACACGACTGGCGCGTCATCCGACGCCTCCGCGGCGCGACGGAACCCGATCGGGTTTCCCATGCAGTCCGATGCGATGCCGATCACATCGTCCGGCATTCCCCCCGACCAGCAAAAGCGTGTCGATTCGATCGCCCCGCTCGCCGTGTAGAACTCCTGGACGTCCGGATGCTCGGGAACGTCTTCGGCAACCATCGCGAGGATGGCCGACGTATCGATCGCACCGTACCGCGTCGCGAACCGCCGATACGCCGAGGGGAGGCGCGTGGATAGCGCCTCCTCAAGTTGATCAAGCCCGGCGTCGGTCTCCGGGGCCGCCGCGCCGAACGCGAAACGCTCCACGAACCTCCGCTGGATCTCGTCCCGAGACGACCCGGTCATCCGACCCCCGTCACCCCCGCACGTCCTGCGGCACGTAATCCGTCTTCGTCGGCCCAGTATAGATTTGCCGCGGGCGGGCGATCCGCGTGTCCTCGTCGTGCTGTTCCTTCCACTGGGCGATCCACCCGGGCATCCGGCCGATCGCGAACATCACGGTGAACATGTTCACCGGGATGCCGATCGCCTTCATGATGATGCCGGAGTAGAAGTCGACGTTCGGGTAGAGCTTGCGGTCGACGAAGTAGCTGTCCTTGAGGGCCAGCTCTTCCAGCTTGCGCGCGATGTCGAGCAGCGGGTCGTTCACGCCCAGCTTGGCCAGCACCTTGTCGGCCGACGAGCGGAGGATCTTGGCCCGCGGGTCGAAGTTCTTGTAGACGCGGTGGCCGAACCCGTAGAGCAGGGCGCCCTTCTCCTTCTTGCGCACCTTCTCCAGATACTGCTCGGCCGTGATCCCGCCCGAGTGGATCTTGGCGAGCATGTCGAGCACCTCGACGTTCGCCCCGCCGTGCAGCGGGCCCCAGAGCGCGCACACGCCGGCGGCGCAGCTCGCAAACAGGTTGGCCTTCGCCGACCCGACCATCCGGACGGTCGACGTCGAGCAGTTCTGCTCGTGGTCGGCGTGCAGGAGCAGGATCAGATTGAGTGCGTCCTCGACCTCCGGGTGCACCGCGTACGGCGCGTACGGCATCGAGAACATCATGTGCAGGAAGTTGGCGACGTACGGCAGCTTCGGGTCCGGGTAGATGTACGGCAGGCCCATGCTCATGCGGTACGAGTAGGCCGCGATCGTCCGCACCTTGCTGATCAGCCGGGCCGCCGCCTCCTCGAACTTCGAGTCGTCCTCGAGCTCGATGAAGTGCGGGTTGAAGCAGACCAGCGCGTTGATCATCGCGCTGAGCACGGCCATCGGCGGGGCGTCGCTGGGAAAGCCCGCGAAGTGGTGTTTGAACGCCTCGTGGACGTGCGCGTTGCTCGCCAGGCTCTCGCCGAACCGCGTGCGCTCGGCGGCGGTCGGCAGGTTGCCGAAGATCAGCAGCCACGCGGTCTCGATGAAGTCGCTCTTCTCGGACAGCTGTTCGATCGGGATCCCGCGGTAGCGGAGGATGCCCTTGTCGCCGTCGATGAACGTGATCGCGCTCTTGCAGGCGCCGGTGTTCCCGTAGGCGGGGTCGAACGTGACCGCCCCGGTCTCGGCCCGGAGCTTGGAGATGTCGATCGCCGTCTCCCCCTCGCTGCCCACGATGATGGGCAGCTCCAGCGTCTTTCCGTCGATCGTCAACGTCGCAACACGAGCCATAAGAACACCTTCCAACCAGTGCGTAGCGGGGATCCGGCGGCCAGACCGGCGAGTATAGCAGGACCGGCGGCCCAACCCAAACCCCGGGCCGATTGCCGATTGCCGATTGCCCATTGCCGATTGGACGGGCGTGGGGGCGGGGGTAAAACGAAAAGACGAAAAGACGTAAAGGAGCGCGACGGCCGCTTTACGTCTTTTCGTTTTTCGTTTTCAGCGCCTCGCCCGATCACGCCGCGAGCTTGGGCGCGCTGACGACCGCCGCGGTCATCGTCCCGCCGCTGACGCCGAAGTTGACGACGAACTGGGCCGCGGCGCCGACGGCGGTCGAGCGGACGGCCTGGATCTGGTACGTGACGCTGGCCGCGCCCGCCGGGAGCGTGGCGTCGACGAACGACTTGGTGCCGCTCCCGCCGACCGACACGAATTCGCCGGAACCGACGCGCCGCCAGATCAGGTACATCGTGCCGGCCGACCCGGCCGGGTTGGCGCACTTCCACGTGGCCTTGATCGACCCGTCGCCGTTGAGCGTGACCTTGAAGCCGGTCGGCGTGCCGGGGCTCGCCATCGGGCCGGGGGTCGGCGGGACCGGGATGTCGGCCAGGTAGTACGGCGCGTCGCTGTGGTCGACGGCCGCCTTGGTGCGGACCTGCTTGATCACCTCGCTGCCGGCCTGGCGCATCGCGCGGCTCGCGGCGCGGAGCTCTTACGTCGCGGTCTTGGCCGCGTTGCGGGCGG
>DATHXE010000932.1:0-7590 GCA_035459845.1 Tepidisphaeraceae bacterium
CTCATGTCCGGCTATTATGGCAACCCCGAGCAGACGCGCGCCGTCCTGCAGACCGACGCCGACGGCACGACCTGGCTGCACACCGGCGACCTCGTCACCTACGACGCCGAGGGCTTCTTCCACGTCGTCGACCGCCGAAAAGACATGATCATCCGCTCGGGACTCAAGGTATATCCGGGCCGCGTCGAGCACGCGCTCCGCAAGCACGCGAAGGTCGCCGACGTCGCCGTCGTCGGGCGGGCCGACCCGCAGCACACGGAAAAGGTCGTGGCGGTCGTCGTCACGAAAGACGTCGCCCCCGAACACCGCCGCGCGCTCGCCGCCGAGCTGCGCACGCACTGCCGAGAGCATTTGGCGCCGTACGAGGTGCCGGCGGTGATCGAGTTCGTCGACGCGCTGCCGCGGTCCGCACTGGGCAAGCTGCTCCGGCGCGAGCTGCGCAAAGCCCCGGGCGAGTCGACGGTCAGCGACGAAGTCGAGCAGAAGGTCCGCATGTTGCCGGACGACAACCCGGAGGCGGCGCCCGCCGACGCCAAACCGGACACGACGCGTCCGCCCGGCGCGTCGCCGACCAACGGCGACGGCAGGTCCGACCCCGAGCACGGCCGCAAGTCACCCGAGCACAAACAGGAGGTCCGCCGATGATCTGCCTCCCCGAAGAAACGCGCGTCGCGATCCTGGGTGGCGTCCGCACCCCGCTCGCCAAGGCCGGGACGACCCTCCGCAAGGTGCACGTGACCGACCTCGCCCGCGCCGCGATGCAGGAGACGCTCTACCGCGTCGGCCTGAAGCCCGACGTCCTCGACGAGGTCCTGCTCGGCAACGTCGTCATGCCCGCCGACGCCGCCAACCCCGCCCGCGTCGCCGCGCTCTGGGCCGGCGTGCCCGACCGCGTCCCCGCGATGACCGTGCAGCGCAACTGCGCCTCCGGCATGGAGGCCGTCAGCCAGGCCGCCGGCCTCGTGCGCAGCGGCGAGGCGAAGGCGGTCCTCGCCGGCGGCGCCGAATCGATGAGCGGCACCCCGCTCCTCTTCCCACAGTTCGCAGCCGAGCCGCTCGTCGCCCTGGCCCGCGCCAAGGGCCTGATCCGCAAGGCCGCCGCCGCCACGCACCTCCGGCCCAGTCACTTCGCCCCGATCGCCTCGCTCGAGTGCGGCCTGACCGACCCCACCAACGGCCAGATCATGGGCAAGACCGCCGAAACGCTCGCGAAGGAGTGGGGCATTTCTCGCGAAGAGCAGGACGGATTCGCGCTCGAGTCGAACCAGAAGGCCGTCGCCGCGGCGGACAAACTGGGCGAGGAAATCGTCCCCGTGTACGCCGGCGACAAGTACGACGCCGTCACCACCGACAACGGCCCGCGTCCCGGCCAGACGATGGAAGCCCTCGGAAAACTCCGCCCGATCTTCGACAAGCGCGACGGCACCGTCACCGTCGGCAACTCCTGCCAGGTGACCGACGGCGCCGCCACCCTCCTCGTCGGCGACGCCGCCTGGGCCCGATCCGAAGGCATCGAGCCGCTCGGCTACGTCAGCGCCTACGCCGTCGCCGGCCTCGACCCCGCCCGCATGGGCCTCGGCCCCGTCTACGCGATCGACCGCCTGCTGCGAAAAACCAGCGTCCAACTCTCCGACATCGACCTCTTCGAGATCAACGAGGCCTTCGCCGCCCAGGTCCTCGCGTGCCTGAAGGCAATGGAGTCCGATTCGTTCGCCCGCCAGCACCTCGACCGCGACCACGCGCTCGGCGCGATCGACCGCTCAAAACTCAACGTCAACGGCGGCGCCGTCGCCCTCGGCCACCCGGTCGGCGCCACCGGCGCGCGAATCGTCCTCACCCTCCTCATGGAAATGAAACGCCGCGGCGCCAAACTCGGCCTCGCCGCCCTGTGCGTCGGCGGCGGCCAAGGCGCGGCGATGCTGCTGGAGCGGCGGTGAGCGGCCTTTGAGAAACGGAAGAAGGATTCACCGCAGAGACGCAGAGAGCGCAGAGACGGCCGCGGAGAAGAAAGAGAATGACGGAATTGTCTCTGCGGCTGTCTCAGCGTCCTCTGCGTCTCTGCGGTGAATTGAACCGAGGAATTGCCAATGGACACCTTCCTGCGAACCACGACCGACGCCGACCGCGTGACGACCGTCACGATGGACGTCCCCGGCAAGCCCGTGAACACCTGCACCCCCGGCCTGCTCGCCGAGCTGCGCGAACTCGTCGACAAACTCGCCGCGACGCCCGCCGACCAGCGCCCCGCGGGCCTCATCATCACCTCCGCGAAGGAGCGCTCCTTCAACGCCGGCGCCGACCTCGTCCAGGTCCGCGGCATGTCCGAGGCCGAGCTGTCCCATTACCTTTCGGAAGGGCAGGCGGTGTTCGACAAGCTCGCGCATTTGCCGATCCCGACAGTCGCCGCGATCAACGGCGACTGCATGGGCGGCGGGTTCGAGCTCGCCCTCGCCTGCGCCCACCGCGTCGCCGCCGACGACGGCTCGATATCGATCGGCCTTCCGGAAACTAAGCTCGGCCTGATCCCCGCCTGGGGCGGCGCGACGCGCCTCCCGCGCCTGATCGGCCTGACCCGCGCGCTCCCGATCCTGCTCGCCGGCAAGACGATGCCCCCGAAGAAGGCCCAGCGCGCCGGCCTGATCGACGAGGTCGTCCGGCCCGAAGCGCTCCTGCTCGCCGCCAAGCGCCTCATCAAGGACACGACCCGACACACGCCCAAGTTCTTCGACCGCACTGTCGGCACGTTCGGCCCCCTCCGCCGCAAGGTGCTCCGCGCCGCCCGCGAGCAGACGCTCGCCAAAACCTTCGGCAACTACCCGGCCCAGGAGAAGCTGCTCGACGTGGTCGCCGCCGGCTACGAGCGCGGGTTCGACGCCGGCCTCGCCGCCGAGCGCGCCGGCATCGCCGAACTCGTGAAGGGCGACGCCTGCCGGAACCTCCTCCGCGTCTTCTTCCTCCGCGGCGCGTCGAAGAAGTGGGCGACGGAAAAGCTGTCCGCCAAGCCGGCGAAAATCGAGTACGCCGCGGTCGTCGGCGGCGGCACCATGGGCGCCGGCATCGTCCACGCGCTCGCCAAGGCCGGCGTGAACGTCCGCCTGATCGAGGTCAGCCCCCAGGCCGTCTCGGCGGGCCTCTCGCGCGTCCGCGCGATGCTCGACGGCGACGTCGCCGAGGGAAAACTCGACAAGCTCGCCGCCCGGAAGGTGATGAACCGCGTCGTCCCGTGCACCGACTGGACGGGCCTCAAACTCGCCGACCTCGTCGTCGAGGCCGTGGTGGAGAATCTGCCGGCCAAGCACGCGGTGTTCGCCAGGCTCGACCCACTCACCCGCCCCGACTGCGTGCTGGCGACCAACACCAGCAGCCTGCGCGTCGCCGACATCGGCAGCGTCGTGCGCGACCCCTCCCGCGTCGTCGGCCTGCACTTCTTCAACCCCGTCAACAAGATGCCGCTGGTCGAAGTGGTGCGGACGCCCACCAGCGGCGACCCAGCCCTCGCCACCGCCGCCGCCCTCGCGTTGCGCCTGGGCAAGATCGCCGTGATCGTCGCCGACGCCCCCGGCTTCCTCGTCAACCGCATCCTCATTCCCTATCTCGCCGAAGCCCTCACGATGGCCGAGGAAGGCACGTCCATCGAGGCGATCGACACCGCCATGAAAATGTGGGGCATGCCCATGGGCCCGTTCGAACTGCTCGACGAAATCGGGCTAGACGTGGCGGCGTCCGTCCTCAAGTCGCTGAAGTCGCCCGACGACCAGACGACGCTCTCGCCCGCGATCGCGCAGGCGCTGACGAACAAGTGGCTCGGCAAAAAGACCGGCCGCGGCTTCTACGTCCACGAGAAGCCCAAAAAGAAGGGCAAACCCGGCGTCACCCGCCTCAACGACGAACTCGCCAAGCTGATCCACCCCGCCACCGGCAACGGCCACTCGCGCCCCGCGCCGACGGAAGAGGAAATCCAGTGGCGACTCGTCCTCCCGATGGTCAACCCCGCCGCCGGCGCCCTCCGCGAGCGCGTGACCGACTCCGCCGACGCCATCGACCTCGCCACCGTCATGGGCACCGGCCTCGCCCCCTTCCGCGGCGGCCTCGCCAGGTTCGTCGACACGATCGGCGTCCCCGAGATCGTCCGCCGAATGACCGAACTGCAATCCAAACACGGCGACCGCTTCGCACCCGATCCGCTGCTCCGCGAACTCGCGGCCGCCGGCGGAACCCTCGGCGGGTACGTCACTCTCGATCGCGCATCGGCCGGCGGCGCACCGACTTCGAGTGCCTCGTCCCCGGCGAGCGCCGTACACGGGTAAGGCAAAAACCGTACCCATGCCACCCAGACGGCTTCTTCTCGCTCTTTGCGTCTTTGCGGCCACCCCCGACTTCCCCCAAGAGAGGACCCACCATGCCCATGTTCAAGCGAGCCGACCAGGAGCAGATGGAAAAGGCCCAGGACCTGATCGACGAGTCCGCCGGCGAACCGGGGTTCGTCAAGTCGCTCTATTTCGGCCGCCTCCATCTGGACGACCTGCTCCCGTACCCGAAGCAGAGCGAGACCGATGCGGCACGCACGGACGAGCTGCTCGCGCGTCTCGACGAGTTCCTCAAAAACGAAGTCGACGCCGACGACATCGACGTCCACGAGCGCATCCCGCAACACGTCATCGACGGCCTCGGCCGCCTCGGCGTCCTCGGCATGACCGTCCCGGCCGAGTTCGGCGGCGGCGGGTTCTCGCACACCGCCTACTGCCGCGTCATCGAGCGCGTCGCCCGACACTGCGCGTCCACCGCCGTCCTGATCGGGGCCCACCAGTCGATCGGCCTCAAGGCCATCCTCCTCATGGGCACGCCCGAGCAGAAGGCCGCGTTCCTCCCGGACCTCGCCGCCGGCCGCAAGCTCGCGGCGTTCTGCCTGTCCGAGCCCGACGTCGGCTCCGACGCCGCCAGCGTGCAGTGCCACGCGCGATTGTCCGATGACGGCAGCCACTGGGTCCTCAGCGGCACCAAGCGATACGCCACCAACGCCGCGCTCGCGGGCGTCATGACCGTGATGGCCAAGACGAGCGTGACCGACGCCAAGGGCAAGACTCGCGACAAGGTCACCGCGTTCCTCGTCACGCCCGACCTGCCCGGCTTCGAGATCGTCTCCAACAACCGATCCAAGTGCGGCATCCGCGGCTCCTGGCAGGCCACGCTCCGCTTCAACGACATGCGCGTCCCGACCGACCGCGTCCTGGGTGCCGTGGGCGGCGGCCTGAAGGTCGCGCTCAACGTCCTGAACTTCGGCCGCTGCACGCTCAGCGCCGGCTGCCTGGGCGGGGCGAAGAAAGCCCTGGAGCTCTCAATCGCCCGCGCCCGCAATCGCAAACAGTTCGGCCGCGAGGTCGGCCGCTTCGGCCTCGTGAAGCAGAAGATCGCCGGCATGGCCGAGAGCGTCTACGCGATGGACGCGCTCACCTACCTGTGCTCCGGCATGGTCGACGCCCACGCCGCCGACATCGCGATGGAGACCGCCATCGCCAAGCTGTTCTGCTCCGAGGCCGGCTGGCAGGTGGTCGACGACGCCGTGCAGATCTGGGGCGGCGAAGGGTACATGCGCGAGGACGCCGCCGCCGGCGCGCCGGGCCTGGAGCGCATGCTCCGCGACGCCCGCATCAACCGTATCGTCGAGGGGACGACCGAAGTGATGACCGCGTTCGTCGCGTTGATGGGCATGAAGGGCGTGGGCGAAAGCTTCGAGGCCGTCCTGCGGGCCGGCAAACACCCGATCGGCAACTTCGGCCGGCTGGCGCAGTTCGCCAAGCAACAGTGGCGCGACATCGTCGTCGGCGCCGACTGCCACTGCCTTCACCCGTCGATCGCCAAGGAAGGCCACGCCCTCGCCCGCCTGACGCACCAACTCGCCGTCGCCGTCCACCGCGCCCTGCGCACCTGGCGCGAAGGCATCCTCGACCAGCAGCTCGTCCAGCAGCGGATCGCGTGGGCCGCCGTCGACCTCTACGCCATGGCCGCCGTCCTGGCGAAGATGCAGGCGGCGATCGAACGGGCGAACGCGGCCGGGACGAACGGCCACGCCCCCACCAACGGTAACGGCCACCCTGATGGCAACGGCCACGGCCATGCCCCCGCCGCCACACCGTTCGGCCAGTCAATGCCCCTGTCGCAAGAACTCGCCCTCGGCCGCCGCTTCTGCCACGCCGCGACCGAGCGCATCAACGCGCGCCTGCACTCGCTGTTCACCAACCGCGACGCGGAAGTGCTGGCGTTGGCGGACGACCTCCTGGGTTGGCCGAAGGCAGAGGAATAGCCACAGCGTTCATGCTTCGTTCCTCAGGACAGGCTCCGCCACGGAGAAAACAATATCAGCCACAGACGTCACCGATGAAACACAGATGAATTGCGTTTCGCATCTGTGGCCATCTGTGAAATCTGTGGCTGACTCTTCTTCTCCCCTTCGTGCTCTCCGTGTCCTTCGTGGTTAGATCTTCCACTCCACCGGCTTGAGCACGTCCCCCGCCTCCGCCACGCCGGCGAACTCCGCCGACAACCCCACCGTCATCCCCTCCGCCGGGACGACGCCCGCGAACGACACGCGGATCGTCTGCGCGTTCTCCGCCGCCGCCCCGTTGCCCTGCAGCCAGACCCCCGACTCGTCGCGCACGAGAAACCCGCTGTAATCCCCCGACTCCACGAGCGTGACCGGCTGCGAGAACGTGAAGTCGACCGTCTGCTCCCCGACCCACGCCGCGCCCGACAGGAACAGCTTCCCCGCCGGGAACGCGCCGCTGACGTCGAGCAATGAACCCGACGACTCGATCGCCGCCCCGCTCCCGTCGGCCCCGGTGAAACTCCCGAAGTCCGGGCGGAACTCCCACGCCATCTGGTTCCACAGCGGCGTCCCGACGCTCACGCGCACCGCCCGCGGGTTGATCAATTCCGGCGTAAACGCCCGATGCCCCGCGAGCCACAAGTCCACCTCCGACGGGATCGTGGTCGCCCGTAAATCGCGATCGAACACCAGGATCGCCCGCGTCGCGTCCAAAGGGTCGCCGGCCAGATTGAGGATCCGCACGAGGTTCGGCGGGTACAGCAGCCCGTACAGCGGCGACGCGTGCCCCCGCCCGCCGCGCCGGTGCGGCTTATCCAGGAGGGCGCGGACGGAAGGGGGGTAGGACATGGGGGGAAGGATGAAGGAGGAAGGATGAAGGATGAATGGGCAGCGACGGAGCGACCGGGCGACGCGGCGACGAAGGGGGAAGTCGAACCACGAATCACACGAATGAACACGAATCGTCCTGCTTCGGATTCGTGTGCATTCGTGTCAATTCGTGGTTCATCCTGAAGCGGCGAAAACCGGACGACGCCGCGTCCGGTTTTCATCCTTCATCCTTCCGCCTTCATCCTTCGATCAGGCCGCAATCAGCGCCGCCGCCGCGGTCGACACCGGGCCGAGCTCGCCCTTGACCGAGTACCACTGGGCCATGACCCACAGCACCTTCCCGGCCGACCCGGGGGGGATCGGCAGGACGTGCGTCGTGCGCGTCGCCAGTCCGCCGGGCTGGCACTCGGCCGGGGAGGTCGGGGCCGGGTCGGTCA
>DATHXE010000933.1:0-9435 GCA_035459845.1 Tepidisphaeraceae bacterium
GCACCTGCACGTCGTCGAGCTCCGTGTAGCGGTACGAGCCCCGGCGGTGCATGGTCGCCACGTCGGCGCGCCTGTCGTCGGCGCCCAAACGGAACGGCTCGACCTTCGTCGCGGACTTGGTGAATTGATCGGCCCAGGCGGCCTTGAAGTAGACGGCGTTGGTCAACACGAGGCGGGTCTCGCCATCGACCACGCGCGGCTTGAGGAGATCCTTGATCTTGTCCTTGGTCTGCTTCTCGACCCACGCGTTAATGGCCTTGCGCGCGCCCTCGGAGTCGGAGACGAAGTCCATTTCTTCGAGGCCGGCGTGAAAGCGGCGCTTCGATTCGTCGAGGAAGGTGGGCAGGAAGGCGAAGCCCTTCTGGCCCCAGAGGCGGTTTGCGCCGACGAGCTCGAAGTCCTTGCGCTGCTCGCCTATGTAGGTCGCGAGCGCGCCGTAGGCGGCGTGCCAGCCGTCGAACTTGGCGAGGCCCAGGACGGTTTGCATCTGCGTGAGCGTCTCGCCCTTGGCGCCGAGGGAGGTCATGGCGAGCGCGGTGCTGATGCTGGCGGGCGAGTAGATCAGGTTGCCGGCGGACTGGGCGGAGACCTGGCCGTGGAGGGACGCTGCGAACTGGTTGTTGGCCGACCCGCCGATCACGAGGATCTGCGGGCGCTCCTCGGGCGTGAGGGCGGAGGCCGGGGTCATGAGGGCACCGAGGAGCAGCAGGGAAACGATGCGTTTCATGGGCGGGGTCCTGTGGGTTGGAGGAACGACTCATCCAGTTTGACGCGGAGCGCGCGGGACGGTTCCGACAGCGAGAATGCCCTGAATGGGGCTACCCTCCTCTCGCACCCCGAGTCGCAGTTCAAGGACGTACTTAGCGGTCGCACCGAAGGTGCACGTGAGCGCCCCCCGACCCAATACCGTCATCAATCAAAACCCGACCTGCCTCATCAACTCCCGCAACGTCCGTAGCGCCTTCCCCCGATGGCTGATCGCGTGCTTCTCCGCCGGAAGCAGTTCCGCCGTCGTCTTCCCCGGCGTCTGGTCGGGCGCGAACAGCGGGTCGTACCCGAACCCGTTCGTACCGCGACCGGCACGGAGGACGTGCCCTTCGACCGTGTCGCGCGCGGTCAGCAGAATCTTCCCCGAAGGATCCGCCAGCGCGAGCACGCAGACGAATCGGCCGGTGCGACGCTCATCCGGGACGGCGTCGATTTGCTTGAGGAGCAGCGCGTTGTTGTCGGCGTCGCCGTGGCCGACGTGGTTCATCTCGGCCCAGCGGGCGCTGTACACGCCCGGCGCGCCGTCGAGGGCGTCGACCTCGAGGCCGGAGTCGTCGGCGACCGCGTAGGTGTTCAGGGCCCTGGCGTAGTAGGCGGCCTTGAGGCAGGCGTTGGCGCGGAAGGTGTGTCCGGTCTCGTCGGGGGCGGGGACGTCGCGGTGGGCGGCGAGGTCGTCAAAGGCGGTGTTGGTGCCGCCGAGCATCTCGCGGAATTCTTTGATTTTGCCGGGGTTGGTGGTGGCGATGAGGAGGTTCATGCGACGGGCAAGATAGCGCGCGAGCGTGGCGTTGTCATCCCGAGGTACTCGGGAGGGTCTGACTGGAGAGAAGGGGCTCGCGAGACGTTCGACTTCGTATTCGGGGACGAAGCGCCAACGTCGAGCGCTCCCGGTGTTCGGTGCAAGATCCTTCGCTGCGCTCAGGATGACGGATAGCGCCCGCGGCAGGTGAAGCTCTATCAGTTCCCGAGCCCGCGCAACTTTCCCGCGCCTGCGCCGGGCGCGGTGCGGGACGGGGCGTCCGCGGTGGCGGCGCCGCCCTTGGCGTTCATGAAACGGCCGCCGCCATGCTCGGCGAGGATGCCGGTGGCCTCGCGGGGGATGATCACGAGGAAGCTGGGGGCGTAGACCTTGGTCATCGTGGCGTCGGCGTTCTTGGCGTCGTGCTTGATGCGCTCGTAGTTGACGTAGTGGTGCGGGAAGTCGCGCATCGCGGCGAGGAGGCTCTTGTCCTGGATCTCGACGCGCTCGGTGAGGGTCTGGATGCGCTGGCCGTCACTGTTCTTGATGCGGGCTTCGGCGAAGCGCTTGGGGAGGGGGCCGTTGGCGACCAGGAGCGCGTCCTCCTGGTTGATGATCGCCTTGCCGCCGTCGGCTTCCTGTTCCTTGATCGCGTTGGCGGGCCAGGCGCCGACGCAGACGGAGCTGATCGTCGGGCCGTGGTAGTAGTAGGCCTCGACGCCGCGCGAGCGGGCCTCGCGGACTGCCTCGACGGCGGCTTCCTTGCGCTTGGCGTTGCCCTGGAAGGCGGCGACCTGAAGGGACCAGTAGCCGTTGTTGGGCGCGTTGCTCAGGCGCCACTCGGCGGGGGCGGGCGGCTCGGGCTCGGCGATGCGGGTGAACATGACCTGGGTGAACGGCTTCTCGCCGCCGAGGCCCGGGTCGGCCCAGTCGGCGATGGCGGTGCGGTCGGCCTGGGCCTGGCGGCCGGCGGGGTCCTTGGCACTGATCGACGAGTAGAAGCCGTGGAAGAGCGTGCTCTTGGCGTCGTCGTGTAGGACGTACCAGTTCTTGAGGGGCGTGCGGGCGGACAGGTAGGCCTTCATCTGGTCCATCCGCTGGAAGCGGTCGGGCGAGGTGAGGGAGATGCAGACGAGGGTCCACTCGGCGTTGGCGGGCACGTCGAGCGCGGGCTGGGGCGGGAGTTGCGGGGCGACCGGCGCCGCGGGGGCGGGCGTGCCGAAGGCGTTGGCGGCGGGACCGGTCGGGACGGCGGACAGGCTGTTGGGGCCGCCGGTGACGACGGTGCGGGTTTGCAATGGGGCGGCGGCGGCCGGGCCGCCAATCTGCGCCATTGCGTTCTGGTTCTGCCTGCTGAAGTTCTCCATGAACTGCCGGCGGGCCTCTTGCCGGGCCTCGAGGGCGGATTGCGGCTTGGCGGCCTGCGGGGGTTCTTTGTCGTTGCAGCCGGTGGCGGCGATCGCCGAGGCGATCAGGCAGAGCGCGAGCTTGGAGGGCTTGGTCATCGTCCGGGGTCTCCGCTTGGGGGTGCGGGGGTTATACCAGAAAGGGGGGAAAGACTTGCAAGCGAGAGGGTGTTGGTGACGGGATGGGTGTGGGGTGGATTGCAGGGCGCGGGAGCAAGTTTCGAGTTGGGCGAGGAACCACATGGTGCAAGCATCATGGGCTTTGCGTGCGCATGACAAAGTGGCGCAACCGCTTATGATTCGTACCCATGCGAAACGACGGACGTTCCAACGACCAGATTCGACCGATCCAAGTCACCCGCAACTTCACCCAAACCCCTGCGGGGTCGGTGCTGTGGAAGCAGGGTGGGACGGTGGTGTTGGTGACGGCGTCGGTGACGCGGGAGTTGCCGCCGTTCTTCAAGGAAGATCGGGCGGGCGGGTGGATCACGGCGGAGTACGTGATGCTGCCGGGGAGCACGCCGGTGCGGAAGGGGTGGCCGAAGATCGGGCACACGGACTCCCGGGGGACGGAGATCCAGCGGCTGATCGGGCGATGCCTTCGCGCCGTCATCGACCTCTCCAAGATCGGGCCGCACACGATCTCGGTGGATTGTCAGGTGTTGCAGGCGGACGGCGGGACGCGAACGGCGTGCATCTGCGCGGGGTGGGTGGCGCTGGCGGACGCGGTGGCGAAATTACCGAAGGACATGCCGGGGGCGCGGCTCGCCGGGAGCGATGCGGCGACGCCGGAGGTGATCCCCGCGCGGTTCGATGCCAAGTTCTACGACCCCTCGAAGGCGATCCTCGACCAGCTCGCGGCCGTCAGCGTGGGCCTGGTCGACGGGGAGGTCCGGCTGGATCTGGACTACATCGATGACGTGAAGGCGAACGTCGACATGAACGTGGCGATGACGGCGGGGGGGAAGTTCGTGGAGATCGGCGGCGGGGCCGAGAACGGCGAAGGCTTCGACCGTCCGGCGATGAATGCCCTCGTCGATCTGGCGGTGAAGGGGTGTCGAGACTTGATGGCGGTGCAGAGCGCGGCGCTGGGACGGTGATCGGAAGACGTTCACCGCAGAGACGCAGAGGGCGCGGAGGGGGCGTAGAGATGTCACAGAGACGATTACGCGCTTCTGACTTCTGACTTCTGACTTCTGGCTACTGGCTACTGGCTACTCAATTCTCCCCCCTGTCCATTCCTGCGCTCCGGCGGGTCCGATTTTGCTCATGCGTTGGGGGGCGTGGTTCCGATAACCCATCGGACACCATGTCAGACCTCGCTTCTACCGCCGATCGGTTGCGCGCCGTGAAGAAGGCGCGCGAGCACTTCCTGGCGCTCTGGGCGCTGGATTGTCTGTTCAACCACGCCCGCGTGGGGCGGAAGATCGCGGAGGACCTTAAGCGCGTTCCCGATCGTGCGCCGCGGCGGCGCAAAAGTCGTCGGGACGACCCGGGTCGCGCGTAGCGCGCCCGCGTGGATGGGCGCGGTCGGCTTGCCGATAACTCTGCTTAGCACCCCATGGGACGGATCTCCGCCAGCACCGGTCTGATCAGCGGCATCAATCACAAAGATGTCATCGATCAGCTCATGTCGATCGAGTCGCGTCCCAAGACGCTGCTGCAGGGGCGCGTCGATTCGGTGAACCAGCAGAAGCTGGCGTACGCCGACCTGTCGACGCGGCTCGCGTCGATCAAGCTGTTCGGCACGTCGATCAAGAAGCCGCAGACGTTCGGCGCGGCGAAG
This sequence comes from Tepidisphaeraceae bacterium, assembly GCA_035459845.1. GTDB lineage: Bacteria > Planctomycetota > Phycisphaerae > Tepidisphaerales > Tepidisphaeraceae > DASPKW01. The sequence goes on from DATHXE010000933.1 coordinate 4,700, forward strand.
ACGACGTCGTCCGACGAGAACGTGTTGACGGCGACGGCGGCGAACGGGGCGGCGATCGGGGCGTTCCAGTTCCAGGTCGCCCGGCTGACGACGACCCAGCAGGCTGTCAGCCGCGGGTTTTCGGACGTTTCCTCGCGCGTCGGGGCGGGCACGGTCACGATCGAGATGGGCGGGGGCGAGATCTCGACGCCGACGCAACTCAGCCAGCTCCGGGGCGGCGCGGGCGTGCGGCGCGGGCAGTTCCGGATCACGGACGGGGCGGGGAAGTCGGCGGTGATCGACGTCGGGGCGTCGGTCACGCTCGACGACGTGCTCAAGAAGATCAACACGTCCCTGGACATCAACGTGAAGGCGGCGGTCTCGGGCGACCGGATCACGCTGACGGACAAGAGCGGGGCGACGACGGTTCCGTTTGCCGTCGAAGACCTGGCCGACGGCCACGCGGCGGAAGACCTGGGCCTGACCGGCACGGCGGCGGTCGCGGGGGTGATCACGGGCGCGGACATCAACCATCTCGGGCGGGCCAACGCGCTGTCGGGCCTGAACGACGGGCGCGGCGTGCGGCGTGCGGGCGAGGCGGGCGGGGATTTCACCGTCACGTCCGGCGACGGGTCGTGGACGGTCTCGCTGGCGAACGCGCGGTCGCTCGGCGACGTGTTCGACGCGATCTCGGACGCATCCGGCGGCAAGGTCACGGCGTCGGTCGACCCGGGCTCGAACGCGATCAAGTTGACGGGCAACGGGACGGTGACGGTCGCCGAGGCGAACAACTCGAAAGCGGCGACGGACCTGGGGATCGTCGGGAGCGGGGCGGGCGGACTGACGGGCGGGGCGCTGATCGCCGGGCTCAACACGGTGCTGCTGGCGTCGCTCAACGGGGGGCAGGGGCTGGCGCTGGGGAACATGAAGATTACGAACGCGGCCGGGGCGTCGGCGACGGTCGACCTGAGCGCGGCGCGGTCGGTGCAGGACGTGTTCGACACGATCAACGCGGCCGGGCTGAACGTGACGGCGTCGTACAACACGGCCGGGAACGGGATCCAGCTCACGGACCGGTCGAACGGCACCGGCGCGCTCAAGGTCGAGGAGGATGGCGCGGGGACGACCGCCGCGGCGCTCGGCCTGCTCGGGACGGCGGCCGCGGGGACGACGACGCTCGCCGGCAAGAACCTCCAGCGGCAGTGGGTCAGCGAGAACATGCTGCTGGCCGACTACAACGGCGGGAAGGGCGTGTCGTCCGGGCGGTTCCAGATCACCAATTCGAAGGGGAACACGGTCAACATCAGCGTAGACCCGTCGACGAAGCAGTCGCTGGGGGACGTGATCCGGGACATCAACAACCGCGCGAGCTTCGGCGTGACGGCGTCGATCAACGCGCAGGGGGACGGGCTGCTGCTGACCGACGCGGCGGGTGGGACGCTCAAGATGAAGGTCGAGAACGTGGACGGGACGACGGCGACGGACCTGAACATCGCGGGGGCCGCCACGGCCACGACGATCGACGGGTCGTTCGAGAAGTCGGTGACGTTCACGGCGACGGACACGATCGCGCAGGCGCAACAGAAGCTGGCGGAGCTGAACTTCGGGGTGGTCGCGCAGGTGATCAACGACGGGTCGGAGGCGGCGCCGTACCGGCTGTCGCTGACGGCGAAGAACGCGGGCCGGAACGCGCGGGTGGTGTTCGACGCGGGGACGACGACCCTCGGGGCTCGGAACCTGGTCGAGGCGCAGGACGCCGCGGTGTTCCTGGGGTCGCCGGATAATCCCGAGCCGCTGCTGGTGACGTCGGGGAAGAACCAACTGGCGGGGGTGATCAAGGGCGTGACGATCGATCTGCTGGGCGTGAGCGACAAGCCGGTCACGCTGAGCGTGACGCGGGACTCGGAAAAACTGACCGAGCAGGCGGGGAAGTTCGTCGAGGACTTCAACGGGGTGATCACGAAGATCAAGGAGCTGACGAAGTTCGACCCCGAGACGAACGAGAAGGGCCTGCTGCTCGGCGACGCGACGGTGCGGACGGTCGAGGCGAACATGTTCGCGGTGCTGAACACGCGGGTCGCGTCGGGCGGGAAGTACCGGATCCTGGCGGACGTGGGGATCAAGCTGGGGGAGGGGTCGCAGCTCGAGTTCGACCAGGACAAGTTCACGGCGGCGTTCGCGGACGACCCGGACGCGGTGCAGCGGCTGTTCGCGACGGCGCAGGAGGCGCTGGGCGACTCGACACCGACGTCGCAGCTCAATAACGGGCGGGGCCTGCGCACGTTGGGGCCGGGCAAGCCGGACTTCAAGCTGCAGTTCCGGGACGGGACGTCGGTGGACGTGACACTGGGGACGCCGACGAGCCTCAAGGAAGTGATCGACACGATCAACTCGGCCGCGCTGGGGAAGGCGAAGGTCGAATTGCGGGATGACGGGAAGGGCCTGACGCTGACCGACCTGACCGGCTCGGCGACGACGGCGCTGAAGCTGACGCCGCTTTCCGCGTCGCAATCGCTGCTCGACCTGCGGCTGAACGGGACGCCGACGGGGAACACGCTGGCGGGCGGGCAGATCCTCAACCCGTCGGCGAGCAATGCCACATCCGGCGGGATCGGGTTCGCGATCGAGTCGATCATGAACAAACTGGTCGACCCGGTGAACGGCGTGGTCAGCCGGGAGAACAAGACGCTCGACGGGAAGAGCATGGACTTTCAGAAGCGAATCACCCAGCTGGACAAAATCCTCGAGACCAAGCGGACGCGGCTCGAGGCGCAGTTCGCGAACCTCGAGTCGGTGCTGGCGGGGCTGCAGTCGCAGCAGGCGTCGCTGGGGCAGATCCAGAACATCAGCGCGGCGAAGTAATCCGCACACGACACTCTTGAAAGCCCACGGAGCTCGCTCCGTGGGTTTTGTCATGTCCCACATTACGCCGGCTCGCGTGTACCACCGTACATGACCCCCCTTCGCGCCGCGCTGCTGATTCTCGCGTTGCTCCCCTCCCTCGCCTTCGCGCAACGAAAGCCCAACGTCGTCCTGATCTTCTGCGACGACCTGGGGTACGGCGATCTCGCGTGTTTCGGCAGCAAGACGATCGCGACGCCGAACCTGGACAAGCTCGCCACGCAGGGGATGCGGCTGACGGACTTCCACACGGATTCGCCGGTGTGCACGCCGTCGCGGGCGGCGCTGCTGACGGGGTCGCACGCGGCGCGGATCGGGCTGGAGAAGCACGTTCTCTTCCCGCGGTCGCGGATCGGGCTGAGCCCGTCGGAGGTGACGATCGCGAAGCTGCTCAAGGGGCAGGGGTACGCGACGGCGGCGATCGGGAAGTGGCACCTGGGCGACGCGCCGGAGTTCTTGCCGACGGCGCACGGGTTCGACTCGTACTTCGGCGTGCCCTACTCGAACGACATGCGCGTGAAGATCGGGGAGAAGGTCGGCCCGCCGCTGATGCGGAACGCGGAGGTGATCGAGCACCCGGCCGATCAGACGACGCTGACCGAGCGGTATGCCGACGAGGCGGTGAAGTTCATCACGGCGAGCAAGGACAAGCCGTTCTTCCTGTACCTGCCACACACGTTCCCGCACGTGCCGCTGTTCGTTTCGGAGAAGTTCAAGGGCAAGAGCAAGGGCGGGCTGTACGGGGACGTGGTCGAGACGCTCGACTGGTCGGTCGGGCGGATCACAGACGCGCTGAAGGAACTCGGGCTGGAGCAGGACACGATCGTGATCTTCACGAGCGACAACGGCCCGTGGCTGGTCATGAAGGATCGCGGCGGCTCGGCGGGCCCGCTGCGGGACGGCAAGGGGACGGTGTACGAGGGCGGGCACCGGGTGGCGTGCATCGTGCGGTGGCCGGGCAAGGTGCCGGCGGGGGCGGAGTGTTCGGAATTGGCGTCGACGATGGACCTGTACCCGACACTGGCGAAGCTGGCGGGCGCGAGCGTGCCGTCGGATCGCGTCATCGACGGGCGGGACATCGCCCCCCTGCTGATGGGTCAGGCCGGCGCGAAGACGCCGCACGAGGTGGTGTTTCACCACTCGGCGAACGGCCCGCTGCATGCCGTGCGCGCGGGGCCGTGGAAGCTGCACCTGCCGCGGACCCAACCGGCGCGGAAGAACGCGCAGGGGAAGGAGATTCCGGCGGTCGACCGGCCGGCGGAGTTGTACGACTTGTCGAAGGACCTCGGGGAATCGAAGAACGTGTCGGCGGAGAACGCGGACGTGGTGGCGCGGCTGACGAAGCTGGCGGAGGAGCACCTGGCGGAGTTGGCGAAGAACTCGCGGGCGGTCGGGCGGGTGGCGGGGGCGAAGGAGACGGAGAAGGGGGCGAATGATAAGTAGAGAGGGGCACTGCCCACCCGCGTCGCGCCTGTCGACTCGCGCGTGCCCACGCCGACTCCTGTGGAGTCGGATCGGTTCCGCAGGAACCGGAATCTTCGACTACCACGTGTGCACGACTGCTTCGCGGTCGATCCGACTCCACAGGAGTCGGCGTGCATCCCCCCTTACATGCTAAAGCGTGAACTCCGAGCGCCGCGAGCAAAGCGCGAGTCTACCGGCAGTGCCCGTCGCCCGTGACGACCCACTTGTAGGTGCAGAGGTCGGATGCGCCCATGGGGCCGCGGGCGTGGAGCTTGTCGGTCGAAATGCCGATCTCGGCGCCCAGGCCGTACTCGCCGCCGTCGGCGAAGCGGGTGCTGGCGTTGACCATGACGCTGGCCGAGTCGACGTCGCGGACGAACTGGTTGGCGGCG
>DATHXE010000934.1:0-8864 GCA_035459845.1 Tepidisphaeraceae bacterium
CGGAGACCGTGTTCGCGGCGCGGATGAAGTGGGTGATTGCCGAGGACGAGCCGCCGCTGCAGGCGATGGACGAGAACCGGTGGACGGCGGGGCTGGCGTACGAGCAGCAGTCGGCGACGGACGCGGCGGAGTTGGTGCGGCTGACGCGGAAGCAGATGGTGAGCGTGCTGCGGGGGTTGCCGGAGTCGGCGCTACAGCGGGCCGGGACGCACACGGTGGCGGGGCGGAAGACGTTGAAGGAACTGGTTGAGAAGGCGGTGGATCATCAGGATCACCACCTGAAGTTTTTGTTCGAGAAGCGGAAGAAGTTGGGTCAGTAGGGTGGGCTTTGCCCACCGTTTGGTGAGACGATCGGAAATCTGAGGCATCGCCGGGAAACGGTGGGCAGAGCCCACCCTACGAAATGCAAACAATTCCTGACATCACTCGGTTCGAGGCTGGCGGCGACGCCCTGCGTGCGGCGGTGGCGGGATTGTCGGCGGAGGAGATGCTGGCGTTCCCGGTGCAGGGGACTTGGTCGATCCACCAGATCGTCGTTCACATGGCGGACTCGGACGCGATCGGGATTCACCGGATGAAGCGGATCGTGGCCGAGGAGAACCCGCTGCTGATCGGGTACGACGAGTCGAAGTTCACGGCGGGGTTGTTTTACGAGGCGCAGTCGGCCGAGGCGGCGCTGACGTTGTTCGATCTGAACCGGAAAGAGTTTGCGAAGGTGTTGCGGCGGTTGCCGGCCGAGGCGTTCGGGCGGGTCGGGTGCCACAACGAGCGCGGGCTGATCAAATTGGGTGAAACGGTGGATCATTACGCCGAGCATCTGGAGCATCACCTACGATTCGTGTACGAGAAGCGGAAGAAGCTCGGGAAGCCGCTGTGAGGTGAGGCATGCAGCGATACTTTGTTTCCCCACTTCTGCCTGATGACTACCGTCCGTCGCCGACGGCCGTGTACGAGGAACAAGTATTGAACGATCGTGGTCAGGGGGAAGTCGTCGTTTTTCTATCGGGAGACGGGAAGGTGCTGTCGGCGCAGCATGCGATCAAAGGGCTGATCGCCGTAGATCAGTCGGAGATTCCACCGGCCGTGATCGACGCGGCCTTGGCGCTACGCGGACAACACGGCGAGTACGTCGATGCGGCGGGCAGGATCGTGCGGCCGAGTTTCATGGGCGGCGCTACGCCGGCACACGAATAGGTGACGAACAACTGCGGCCGACGACTCGGAGGCCGCGGCAGGGCAGACAAGAATGTCTGCCCCACTGGAAAGTCTTGAGGCAACTATGGCTGTTGGTGCAAAGAAGCGCGTGATCGTGGTCGGGGGTGGGCTGGCGGGCTTGGCTTGTGCGATCAAGCTGGCGGAGGAGGGGGTGCCGGTTGACCTGTTCTCGATGGTGCCGGTGAAGCGGTCGCACTCGGTCTGCGCGCAGGGGGGGATTAATGCGTGTAATGAGATCGCGCGGCAGCAGGGGTATTCGGAGTGGGTGCACTTCGACGAGACGGCGCTGGGCGGGGACTTCCTCGCGGACCAGCCGCCGGTGCTGGAGATGACGAACTGGGCGCCGCGGATCATCGATTTGCTCGACCGGATGGGCGTGCCGTTCAACCGCACGCCGGAGGGGCAGCGGGAACTGCGGCTGTTCGGCGGGTCGCTGTTCAAGCGGACATTTTTCGCGGGGGCGACGACGGGGCAGCAACTGCTGTACGCGCTGGACGAGCAGACGCGCCGGTGGGAGGCCGAGGGGCGGATCCACAAGAAGGAGTTCTGGGAGTTCCTCTGGCCGATCATGAACGACGGGCCGCAGGGGCCGCACTGCGTGGGGATTGTGGCGCAGGACATGCGGACGATGGAGATCAAGAGCTTCCGGGCGGACGCGGTCGTGATGGCGACGGGCGGGAACGGGCTGGTGTTCGGCAAGAGCACGATGTCGGTCATCTGCACGGGCGGGGCGCTGGCGCGGTGTTACCAGGCGGGCGCGCGGTACGGGAACCCGGAGATGATCCAGGTGCACCCGACGGCGATCCCGGGCGAGGACAAGTGCCGGCTGATCAGCGAGAGCGCGCGCGGCGAGGGCGGGCGCGTGTGGGTGCCGCGGAAGGCGGGCGACGCGCGCGGGCCCAACTCGATCCCCGAGGACGAGCGGTATTACTTCCTCGAGGAGCGCTACCCGAAGTACGGTAACATCGTCCCGCGCGACATCGCGACGCGCGAGATCTTCCAAGTCTGCCAGGAGGGCCTGGGCGTCGGCGGCGGGAACATGGTCTATCTGGACCTGCGCGACAAGGTGAAGGAGATCGGGCGGGAGAAGGTGCTGAACAAGCTCGAGGGCATCCTGGAGATCTACGAGAAGTTCGTCGGCACCGACCCGCTGGACGAGCCGATGAAGATCTTCCCGGCCGTGCATTACTCGATGGGCGGGCTGTGGACGACGTTCAAGAAGAAGGAGTCGTCGCCGGGCGGGCTCGAGTTCGGGCACCCGCTGAACATGTCGACCAACATCCCGGGCCTGTACGCGATGGGCGAGGTCAGCTTCGCGTATCACGGGGCGAACCGGCTGGGGGCGAACTCGCTGCTGTCGTGCATCTTCGACGGGCTGTTCGGCGGGACGTGCATCAAGAACTACATCAACGACGCGGCGCCGGTGGCGGCGGGGGACGTGGCCGGGTCGGTGTACGACCGGTTCGAGAAGCAGGAGAAGGACCGGCAGGCCGCGCTGGTGAGCAATGACGGGAGCGAGAACCCGTATCTGCTGTGGAACGAGATGGGCAAGGCGATGACGGACAACTGCACGGTCGTCCGGCACAACGAGCGGCTCGAGGCGACGCTGGCCCAGTGCCAGGACTGGAAGGCCCGGTACAAGCGGGTGAAGCTCAGCGACACGGGGATGTGGACGAACCAGAACTTGTCGTTCACGCGGGCGCTGCGGGACATGATCCTGCAGGCCGAGGCGATTTTGATCGGGGCGCTGCAGCGGAACGAGAGCCGCGGGGCGCACTTCAAGCCGGCGTACCCGGAGCGGGACGACGCGAACTTCCTGAAGGCGACGGTGGCGGAGTACGACGCGGCGAACGACCGGCCGGTCGTGACGTACGCGGCGGTCGACACGAGTTTGGTCACGCCGCGGGCGCGGACGTACGGGAAGAAGGACGCGAAGGCGGGGGACGGGGCGAAGGTTGCGCAGCCGGCGGCGGTGGGGGCGAAGTAGGTCGGGCTTTGAATCGCCACAGAGTTCACAGAGGCACAGAGAAGAGAATCAGCCACGGATTCACACCGATGAACGCGGATACGACGTTCTAATCTTTGGCCATCTGTGTCATCTGTGGCAGATTTGCATTTCTCTCTGTGGCTCTGTGTGCTCTGTGGCGATTCGAAACGGCTCGGACGGAGCCTCGCCCTCCCAGTCGCCGGTTTTGCGTCGCGCGGGGGTTTGGGGCAGACTGTGCGGTCATGAAGACCGCACTCCTGTTCGTCCTGTCGCTCTTCACCCTCGTCGCGCGCGGCGAGAACGTTCTGAACGTGTACTGCTGGGACGAGTACCTGCCGAAGGACGTGCTCGAGGAGTTCACCAAGCGAACGGGGACGCGGGTCACGCTCACGCTGTACGACTCGAACGAGGCGATGCTGGCGAAGCTGTCGGCCGGGGGCGGCGCGACGTACGACGTGGTGTTTCCGTCGGAGTACGCGGTGCGGATCCTGGCGGACAAGGGGCTGGCGCGCGAGATCGACAAGGCGAAGATCCCGAACTGGAAGAATTTGGACCCGCGGCTGCTGGATAAGAGCTACGACCCGGGGAACAAGTTCGCGATGCCGTACTTTTTCGGGACCACGGGGATCGGGTACGACGTGAAGGCGGCGGGGCAGGTGGACTCGTGGGGGGCGCTGTTCGACGCGCGGTTCGGGGGGAAGGTGATCATGCTCAACGACATGCGCGAGTGCTTCGCGGCGGCGCTGCGGACGGCGGGGAAGGGGGTCAACGAGAAGGACGTGGCGGCCCTGAAGGCGGCCGGGGAGAAACTGCGGGCGCAGAAGAAGCTGGTGAAGGCGTACGACTCGGACAACTTCGCGACGGAGTTGCAGAAGGGGGCCGTGGTGGTCGCGCACGGGTTCAACGGGCAGTTCGCCAAGATGATGGCGGAGGAGCCGGCGGGAAAATTTGCGTACGTCGTGCCGAAGGAGGGGGGGACGGTGTGGATCGACAACGCGGCGATCCCGGCGAAGGCGGCGAACCCGGACGGGGCGCACGCGTTCCTGAACTTTTTGCTCGAGCCGGAGATCGGGGCGCGGATCGTGAACTCGGCCAAGTACGCCAGCGCGAACGCGGCGGCGCGCGAGAAGGTCGACCCGGCGATCCTCAAGAACGAGGTGATCTACCCGACGGACGAGGTGCTCAAGCGGTGCGAGTTCATGGAGCACGACGGCCGGGCGGCGGCGGTGCAGGCGGCGCTGTGGCGGCAGATCAAGGGCGAGTGAGAGCAAACGAAAAGACGAGAAGCGGCGAATCGCTTTACGTCTTTTCGTTTTTCGTCTCTGAGGATCATTCCTTCTTGGGGAGTTTGCCCATGAGGCGCCCGAGGAGCTTTTGGGCGTAGAGCATCGAGCGCTCGCGGATCTGGTCTTCGTCGAGTTCGTCCTCCCAGCCGAGCTCGGGGATCTTGAGCACGGCCTTGCCCTCCTTGGGCTTGAGGACGATCCAGGCGGCGGCCTTGATGAGCTGGTCTTTGTCGACCTCGCTCTTGCACTTTTCGAAGACGACGTAGGCGAGCTCGCCCTCGAATTCGGCGTGGGCGATGTCGGACATGGCGCAGACGGCCATCAGGTTGCGGACGCGCTGGGGGACGTTGGCCTCGGTGGCGCCGGCCCAGTCGTTGAGCTTCGTGGCCCAGTCGGTCAGGCGCTTGCGGGCCTCGTCTTCGAGGTTGTCGAGGTCCTTGGCGATCGGGGTGACGAGGCCGGAGTCGTCCGGGAGCTCGTCGAAGTCGATCTTGTCGATGTCTTTGTCGGTGATCCAGGCAGTCGGGTCGGCGGGGGGCTTGGCGAGCTTGGTGGTGGTCTTCGTCGTCGTGGTGGCGGCGGGTTTGGCGGCGGGTTTTTCGTCGGCGACGCAGATGACGCAGCCGACGGCGAGGGTGAGGGAGGCGATGAAGATGCGCATGCGGACGACCTCGAAGGGGTGACGGTGGGATTATACCGTTGGCGCGGGCAGATGATGGCGCGCGTTTCGAGGGGTATTGAGCGCACCTCCGTGTCCTGTCACAATTGTTCAGGGATGGGGGCGTTATAGCTCGGCGGTTCGCGGGCGATTTTGGTTTTTGGAGAGTCACCCACATGTCGGATCAGTTGGTCACCGGGTATCGGTTCGCGTCGGCGGCGGCGTTGGCGGTTGCGGCGGTCGGAGGGGTGGGCGTTGCAGCGCCCGAAGCGCGAGGCATGGCGCACGAGGCGCCTTCGGCCGTGCGGGGTGAGACGTTGCCCGAGTACACGTTCCGGCACGAGTACGTGCTCGGGACGTCGATGGAGATGACGGTGCGGGCGGACGGGCCGGCGGTGGCGCTGGCGTGCCAGCACGCGGTGCTGGGGGAGATCGACCGGCTGGCGCGGGTGCTGAGCACGTACGATGGGGCGAGCACGATCAGCCGGGCGATGCGGACGGGGGTGGTGGACGATGGGGAATTGGCGGAACTGCTGGAATTGTATGAGACGTGGCAGGGGCGGACGGGCGGGGCGTTGTCGCCGGATTTGGCGGGGGTGATCGCGATCTGGAAGTCGGCGGCGGTGAGCGGGGTGCTGCCGACGGAGGCGGAGTTGCGGGCGGCGAGGGGGCCGGGCGGGCTGGCGATGCTGAACGTGGATTCGCTGGGGAAGGCGTTCATCATCGACAAGGCGGTGGCGGCGGGGCGACGCGTCGCGCCGAGCGGGTTGTTGAACATCGGCGGCGATTTGCGGACGTGGGGGATAGGTGCGTGGCGGGTGGCGGTGACGGATCCGGCGAACTGCGCGGACAACGCGCGGCCGCTGACGGAGTTCGACCTGACCGACGCGGCAGTGGCGACGAGCGGGGGGTACTTGCGGAACGTGACGATCCGCGGGCAGCGGTACTCGCACGTGATCGACGGGCGGACGCTTCGGCCGACGGCGGCGGACGTGGGGGTGACGGTCGTGGCAGCGGATTGCTTGACGGCGAACGCGGTGTCGACGGCGGCGTGCGCGTTGGGGCCGGCGGAGGGGGCGCGGTTGGCGAAGGCGTTTGGCGCGACGGGGTTCATCACGGCGGGCGGGGCGTGGGGCGGGGTGGCGCCGGTCGGCGGCGCGCCGGCGGGGCCGGTGCCGTTCGCCGAGCCGGCGAAGCCTGCTCCGGCTCCGGCCGCGGCGCCGGCGGGGGCGTGGCCGAAGGATCACGTGGTGACGGTCGATGTCGGGCTCAAGGCAATGGGCGGGGGGAAACGGTACCGGCGGCCGTACGTGGCGGTGTGGGTGGAGAATGCGGCGGGCAAGCCGGTGCGGACGGTCACCCTCTGGGGGGACAAGGACAAGTACCTGCGCGACATGACGGCCTGGTGGCGGGCGACCGGTGGGACGCGGAACGTGCCGCGCGGCGTGACGCGGGCGACGCGCGACCCGGGCAAGTACTCGGTCGTGTGGGACGGCCTGGACGACGCCGGCAAGGCGCTGCCCAAGGGCGATTATACGATCGTCGTCGAGATCAGCCGTGAGCACGGGGGGCACGTGAAGCAGTCGGTGAAGCTGCCATGCGGCGGGGATAAGGCGGAGGCGGCGAAACTCACGGCGTCGGCGGAGTCGGACGAGACGAACGTGACGTACGGGGTGAAGGGGAAGTGAGGGGATTGCCGATTGCCCATTGCCCATTGCCGATTGCCGATTGCCGATTTTATTGCGCGCGTTCCGGCAACGAACAACTGATCTCTGCCCACTGACCCACTGACATCCGACCCGTTCATGCGCATCAACCGTACCCTTCTTCACTGGTCCCGGACGCTCCACATCTACCTGACGATGCTCGCGCTGGCGGCGATGTTGTTCTTCGCCGTGACGGGGTTCACGGCTCATCATGAGGACTGGTTCGGGGCGACGGACGCGAAGGAGGGGGGGGCGGTGACGGGGACTGTGCCGGCGGAGTTGCTGGCGTCGGGGTCGGACTTGGCGCTGATCGACTACGTGCGCAAGACGTACGGGGCGGCGGGGTCGGGGATCAACTTCAACGAGCAGGCGGACGATATCACGATCGCGTACAAGCGGCCGGGGGCGGAATGGACGGCGACGATCCGGAAGCCGGGGGGCGAGATGACGCTGACGAAGAACCAGTGGAACGCGGTGGCGGTGATCAACGATTTGCACCGCGGGCGGAACGGGACGGGGCCGGCGTGGGGGTGGGTGATCGACGTGTCGGCGGGACTGATCGTGCTGGCGTGCGCGACGGGGGTGGTGCTGTGGCTGGCGCTGCCGAAGCGGCGGAAGTGGGGGGTCGTGTATATGGTGCTGGGGACGGCGGCGCTGGTGGGGGTGTACGTGGCGCTGTTGCCGGCGCCGGACGAGCACGTGTCGGCGCCGCGGGGGAAGGTGGAGAAGTAGGGTGGGCTTTGCCCACCGGTTTGCGGTTTGCGCGAATGGGGGCGGGAAAGAGACGCGTGTTGCGCGAGCGGTGGGCGGAGCCCACCCGACAAAAAAGCACGGGCGGACCCAAGGGCCCGCCCGCGCGGTGCCACCGGTGCTGCCTCTCAAGCGCCCGGTGGACCTCCGGTCACGGCCCACCGACATGGGCCGACCCTCCGGAGCGTTCGTACACCGGATTTATGGTCGGTTGGGGCGCGGGAGGGGACAGGGTTTGGGGAAAAATGATGGGGGGATGGGGGAGTGGGAAGTGAGGAGGAGGGAGACGTGTACCCAATTGGTTCGACGCGCTGGCGATGCTTCCGGACACTTGGACCGGGTCCGATCGTCGGGCGCGTCAGCAACGCGTTGCGTTGCGTTGCGTTGCAGCTATCTGCGCGCGTCACGAAAGGTGCTGGGCGAAGAGGGGGGCGGTGGGGAGGACTCGGAGGCGGGGTTCGGCGTGGGCGAGCGTGCGGGCGCGGGGGTGGCTGTCGGTGCAGACGATGTGGGAGAAGAGGGCGGAGTCGAGGAGGCGGTCGAGGGCGCCCGCGGGGAAGAGGCCGTGGGTGGTGACGGCGGCTAGGGATTTTGCGCCGGCAGCTTTGTAGGCGCGGGCGGCTTGGAGGAGGGAGCCGCCGGTGCGGATCATGTCGTCGTAGATGATGACGACGCGGTTTTCGACCTGGGCGGAGACGGCGGTGATTCTGGTGGAGTCGCCGGCGAGGCGGCGCTTGAAGACGAAGGAGGCGCTGACGCCGAGGTCGTTGGCGAGGGACTCGACCCACTTGGCGCGGCCGGCGTCGGTGGAGGCGAGGACGAAGTCGTTTTGGCCGGCGCCGGATTCGCGGGCGATGCGCTGGGCGGCGTCGGCGACGAGGGGTTTGCCGTAGACGTGGACGGGGGTCAGGCCGCCCTCGAAGTAGTAGGGGATGCCGGCCGAGTGGAGGTCGAGGAGGAGGACGCGGACGCCGGCGGGGGCGGCGGGAATGGACGAGAGGAGGCGGGCGCGGGTCTTGGCGACGACGACCTCGCCGGGGCGGGTGGCGCGCTCCATGGTGGAGTAGCCGAAGTAGGGGATGACGAGGGTGAGGCGGCGCGCGCCGTACTTGGCCAGGGCGCAGGCGAGGTCATAGATCTCGAGGGTGTCGGCGTCGGAGGTGGTGCCGCCGACGAGGGCGACGTCTTGGCCGGCGGGGTCGGTGGCGAGGCGGAGGTAGCGCTCGCCGTCGGGGAAGGATTCGCGGTCGATTTGGCCGAGG